>JAISLO010000072.1 GCA_031290815.1 Synergistaceae bacterium
CGCTTGGCCAGCGTAACGGATCAGACGGAGGAAGCCGTCTTCATCATCGACGCCGCATTCGTGCCTCACACCACTCCGATTGAACGAGGTATCGAAATTTTGGCTCAACACCTCGAGAGAATCGGCTGCCACCCAAAGGAGAGCTACATTGCCGGAGGACAGTGACCGGGGGCTGGAGCATTCACAGATGACCTCCGCTTCGCCCTCTGCGCCCGATGCCACAGACTAATGACAATTTCTATTCGAGGGGTTGAATGCTTAACCCGCGCGGTATAAACTGTGCATCGTTGGTTCAAACGAGGAGGTTGTCCTATCATGCCGAAACCATGGTGGCGCGAGGTTATAGAAACTGTTCTGTATGCCCTCGTGCTTGCGCTTGTCCTTCGCACGTTCGTAATACAAGCATTCTGGATACCGAGCGGATCGATGATTCCATCGCTCGAGCCCGGAGACCGCGTGCTCGTTCTCAAGTTTTGGTATCATCTGCCCAAGGTCGAGCCCAAGCGCGGGCAGATCATCGTGTTCAAGTATCCTGTGGATCCAGATAGGGATTTCGTCAAAAGGCTGATAGGCCTGCCGGGGGATACTGTCGAGATTCAAGGGGGAAGGGTTTTCATAAACGGCAGGGAGATAGCGGAACCATACGTGCAGCACCCTGATAACTTCAAGATGGAACCAAAGATCGTGCCCGAGAACAGTTACTTTTGTCTGGGAGACAATCGGGCAAACTCACAGGACAGCAGGTTCTGGGGTTTTGTCAAGGGCGATTTCGTGCGTGGTCCGGCCGTATTCCGTTACTGGCCCCCAAGCAGAATCGGAGTGCTCGAGTGACCGGATTGCAGGACGAGACATCATGGGAAGAACGGTCTGGTATCCGGGACACATGGCAAAGGGCAGGAGGCGGTTGGAGGCGCTATCGGGGCAGCTCGATCTCCTGCTGGAGGTGAGGGATGCTCGCGCTCCGAGGCTCACCTCGTCGCCCGCATTGCTGGACGCGCCTGAAAAGCTCTCCGTTTGGATACTGCTCTCAAAGGCGGATCTTGCCGATTCGAGCATAACGTCCGACTGGACGGAATATCTGAGGCGCTCGGGACGCCGCGTATGGGCGGCCGATCTCAGCAACGGCGTCCCTCAGACCTTGAGGAGGGCCATAGAGGAGCTTCGCCCGTCGACATCGTCCAACCGCGTGTACCGTGATGTGAGGGTCGCAGTGGCCGGCACTCCGAACGTCGGAAAATCGACATTGCTGAATCGCCTCGTTGGACGCAGGGCAGCCGCGGTTGGGGGTGTGCCGGGAGTTACGAAGGGGGTCTCATGGTTCAAGGGACACGGATATATTGTGGTCGACACCCCAGGGATTCTCGACCCGCACTCGGATGCCCGCGTTCATAGGATGCTCGCCTGGATCTCCTCCTCGAAGGGACAGGTCATCGGATCGTGGACGAATCATGCCTGCGAGTGCATCGGTTTTTTACAAAGACACAATATGACATCGGGCGTCGCGTCGGCTTTGGAAATCGATATGTCCGGCTCTCCTGCCGACATCCTGGAGGCCGTCGGCAGGAGACTCGGGCGCGTGATCCGCGGCGGCAGGGTGGATCTGGAGGCATCCGGAAAGGTCTTCATCGAATCGCTTGGCAGCGGTAAACTCGGAAGGTTGAGCTTCGAGCGGCCGGAATCCCCTCCGCCCTGGAGTGAACTGCAGTGACAGTGGTCGGAGTCGACGAGGCCGGGCGCGGTCCCCTTGCCGGCCCCGTGATGGCGGCCGCGGTCATCCTGACCTCGCCCCAGTTTCGAGTCCTGCGTTTCGAGGGCCTCGGCGATTCGAAAAAAGTTCCCGAGAAGGACCGGGAGAGGCTGTTCGGGCGAATCGAGGAGCTCGGAGTCAGGTGGTCCGCTCAATCCGCGTCTCACAGGCGTATAGATAAAACCAACATACTCAGGGCGACGTTGTGGGCTATGGGCAGAGCCGTCGAGTCTCTCGGCATTAAACCGGACGTCCTGGTCGTGGATGGAAATATCATGATTCCGGGCGTCATCTGCGGAAGACAGATCGCCATGCCTAAGGCCGATGGGAAAGTGCCGTCGGTGATGGCGGCCTCCATTATCGCCAAGGTCCTGCGGGACAGAGTTATGAGAAGCCTCCACAGGATTTATCCGGGGTATGGATTTGCATCCCACAAGGGATATCCTACGAGAAGCCACAGAGCGGCTCTGGATATGCTAGGACCGTCGCCGGTGCATCGGCTGACTTTCAGCGGATGCGGCGGTGAAATCGAGGAGCGGGCGAAAAGTTAAAGGATTTTGACGGCAGCGTTTATGCGGCATCTTCAGCACCATCGACAATCGATTGAAATCCGGCCTGCATAATCCTGGCCGTTTCAGTCAGATCCGGCGAAAAATTCTATTTCTATATCATGTATCCAGACCAATCGGCCTGGGACTTTGAATTTCACGCTTGAATTCGTGCACTCGGGGAATCTATAGTATATAATCATACTTTATAATGTGTCATAATTATTCAGATGAGGTGATACTCTTGGCACAGGGCGAGTTTGCAACAATCGCGGAAGAAGAGATAGACGACGATCTCACGCTGTTGATAGCTAAGGCCGAGGGGATACCAAGGCTGGGCATTTTCAACACCTACAGCGATAAAAAGAAGTATGTTCCGCTGTCATGGCTGGAGAGCGGAGGGAAGAGCCTCAAGGTAAAGGTCGGCAAGCAGACAAAGGAATATGGCATGGATGTGATCGGCGAAGGCGTGCGCAGCCTCATCGACAAGGCGAGCGATTCAATAGCGTTGAATCAGCTCGCGTGGAGAGGCGTGCAGCTCATCGGCGATCTGATACACATTCCCAAGGCCGCCCGCAGCGACGCCGACCTCTCCATAATAGCGGAGAACAAGCGCGATACGCTCTGGTTCGTCTACACTCCCAAGAAGGGCAAGTGGCGCGTCAGGCCGTGTTTCATAGCCGACGGCGAGGAAAAGAACATCGTCGAAGCGGCGCTGGAGGATTCCAAACCTTGGCCGGCTATAATTATCGAGAACGGCGAGCTCCCGACCACCATGAGGAATCTGCCGCTCGCGAAAGAGCTCTCCCATGTAAATCCGAGGAGGTGGAGCGAGTTTCTGCTTCCGGTGTCCAAGGCTCTGCTCCTTGGCTTCAGCGACTGGTCCTCCGGCAGCGAACATATCCTCGGCGACGCGCTCTGGGCACATCTTCCGACTCAGTCCTACAGGTCGGATTATACGCTCGAAACCCTGGCTGCCGCCGGGAAGGGTTTTCTCTCCAAGATCACCGCTTATCTGAGGCTCTGGCCCGTCCTCGAAAAGGTAAAGATCGAAATGATCCCCGACGCGGCGAAACTCGGCGAGTCGCGGGGCTTGAAGAAGCGCGAGCGGTTCGAGATCGTCTCGGCCAGCCAGGGCGACAAACGCTTCAAGGTCACGCGGTACATCGACGAAGCCGACGTCGTTGCCTTCGGGATAGTTCCTGACACTCGCCTTCCGGGGGAGAATGACCGCATGGTGACTTTTTCGATAGATGATTGGAATGCTTCCATCGAGGCGTGTTCCCTCGGAGGGGAGAAGGACCCACAGTTCACCTGCGTCTCAGTGCTGAGCGGCATCGAAGTTATGGACTGGTATGCGAGAATTCAGACATGCCTCTCCGGATGCTCAGCAGAGAGAGACGATTCAGAGGATGGTGATTCGTAATGGCGGAAGTCCAAGTTCAGGGTGAAAAGGAAATGAGAGTTTACGACAACGCGATCGGCCGCATTATAGATCTGTGGAAGGACAACAAAGAGGTGCGCGATCTGGCGAAGCAGATGGAGGTTCTCGGAAAGAACATGGCAAAGCTTCGCGGCGCCAAGGACCCCGAGACGAAGAAAATGGTGCGCATAGTGTGGCAGAAGGCCGCTCAGCAGTACTGGGATCTGCTGTGGGCGATAGTCGAGGCGAAGATAGACGCCGGACCTCCGGACGAGCTGGAGTTCGACCAATCCGAACGGCTGCTGATAGACTTCGGCCATCTCTACTCGAAGTACACTACACCGAACGACTCTTTTTTCGATTATCTGGCTCAGCCTTCGGCGGTCGATATGTATCAGTATAACCGCCTGACCGATTACATCAAGGAGAACTACGCCCTTATTTTCTGCAAGCCTTACTCGGGACCTCAGGGCGGCGTCACGATCGAGGAGAAGCTCAGCCGGTTCTCCTCGGAGCTGAAAGTCGCGATGGGGAGGAGGCGGATGGTCGTGAACGCCCTCTTCTCCAAGTTCAACCTGCTGGACAAACCTGAGC
>JAISLO010000073.1 GCA_031290815.1 Synergistaceae bacterium
ATCCGAACCCGCCGTCCCCTCCCCCAGCGTTATGAAGTGGAAGCGAATCCGCCGCTCCGTCAGAATGTCCGCGACCTTTTTCGTCCGCGATCTGTCGACTATAACGCAAAGCAGCTTCAGCGTAAGTGGCTTTGTGCCTTCATTCATCGGAGGACCCCTCCTCGTAGTCGATAACGTCGTCGGCTCCTGCGAGCTCCGTGACCTCTATCTTCTCGACTGTCTTAGTCTGATGCGCGTAAATCATCCCCAGGAGCTGTATAGTTATGAGCGGCGTCATCGCGACCATGGCCACGACGCCGAACGCGTCAGTCAGCACGTTCCCGCCCACGCTCTCGCAAGCGCCCATGGCAAACGGCAGGAGAAACGTGGACGTCATAGGGCCGCTGGCCACGCCGCCGGAGTCGAAAGCGATCCCAGTGAACATGCGCGGCGAAAAAAAGGTCAGGACGAGCGCTGCGATATAACCCGGTATCAGGAGCCAGAAGATGGAAATACCGGTCAATATCCTCAGCATGGACAGGGCGAGGGACACCGCTATCCCGAGCGAAAGCGACAGCTTCATCGCCCTCTGCGACACGGTGCCGCCCGACATCTCCTCGACCTGTTTGTTCAAGATGTGAACGGCAGGCTCCGCCACGACGATAAAATATCCTATGACCATCCCCAGCGGGATCAGCGCCCATTTGTAATCGCTTGCGGCTATATCGGAGCCTATGAGATGTCCTACCGGTATGAATCCGACGTTGACGCCGGCAAGGAACAACACCAGTCCTATCAGCGTGTACAGGAGTCCGATCCCGACCGTCAGGAGCTGCTTCCTCGGAAATCTTCCGGTCACGCCCTGGAAGACGGCAAAGAACGCGCATATCGGCACCAGCGCCATGAGCACCTCCTTCAAGTAATGAGGCAGTTCCCTGGCGTATTGGTCTGCGACATCCTCCGTGGTGACCACATTGAAGAGTTCGACCGGAGTGTACGTCGCGTCGGTAGGATTATAGCCTATGCCCAGGATTAGCACTGCGAGAATAGGGCCTATGCTGCAGATGGCCACCAGGCCGAAGCTGTTCTCCTGGGAGCGGAGCCCGCCCCTGGAGGCGGAAAGCCCGATGCCAAGCGCTATCAGGAACGGCACCGTGATGGGGCCTGTAGTTACTCCCCCCGAGTCGAACGCGACCGCTACGAAGTCCCTGGGCGCAAACGCGGCCACAACGAACAGGATCGGGTAGAACGCAATCAGGATGCGGTTCAGACCGATTTTGAAGACCGTGCGCAGCATCGCCACTACCAGAAACAGCCCGACGCCAAGCGCAACCGTACCGATCAGCACGATATCCGGTATGGCAGGAACCTGTCTTGCCAGAACCTGGAGATCCGGCTCCGCCGCCGTTATTATGAACCCCATCAGCAGGCTTATCAGCACGACGAGCCAGGTTCTGCCCGTCCTCGAGAATTGGGATCCCACAGCCTCTCCGATGGGCATCATCGCTATATCCGCGCCAAGGGAGAAGAAACCCATGCCAACCACGAGCAATCCCGCGCCGGCGAGAAACATTATCGTCGTTCCTATCGGTATCGGAACCCAGTGAATGCTGAGAATAAAAACTATTATGGGAATCGGCGCGACGGAGGACAGCGACTCCCATATCTTCTCCTTGAGCTTTCTGTTCATCAATTCGCCTCACTTTGCGCAGCGCCGCCGCTCGATCCATAATGCGGAGTCCGGCGGATCTGCCCGGCGGCCTTGCGCGAAACTGGTACAATATACCACATATCACGGGAGTCCTGAAAGCACAATCTGTTTAAATCAAGGACGCGATCACCGCCGCCTTGCTCACTATCCCTTTGAGCGTGCCGGCTTCGTCGATTACGGCGATCGGGTAGCGCGATTCGGCGGCAAGCGGCATTATATCGCTTAGGAGCACGTCCTCCCGAGTCGTTACCGGATTTCGATCGATGTAATCCGAGATCGGCAGCCTTCCCCCCCTGGCCTTCAGCGCGCCGTCGATCGAGAGCACTCCCTTGAGGCGCATCATGCCGTCCACGACGTAAGCGCTGGAGAACTCGCCCTTTCGCATTTCCCTGATGGCGTTGGTCGGGTCCTCCCACTCCCGTATGAGGCACGCCGGCGCATGCATGACGTTGCGGGCCGAGAACACCTTGGCTTTGTCCGCTCCCTCCACGAACTGGCGCGTGTACTCGTCGACCGGGTTTGTCGATATCCCCTCGGGAGTGTCGATCTGCAATATCTTCCCGTCCCTCATTATGGCGATGGTGTCGCCGAGTTTGAATGCCTCATTGATGTCATGCGTGATAAAAAGAATCGTCTTGCCCAGCTTCCTCTGTATCGAGAGAAGCTCGAACTGCATGTCCCTCCTCACGAGAGGGTCCAGCGCCGAGAACGGCTCGTCCATCAGCAGAACCTTAGGGTCGTTGGCCAGGGCCCTGGCGATCCCAACTCGCTGCTTCATGCCCCCGGAGAGGTTCGATATGCTCTTCCTCTCCCACCCTTCGAGGCCGACCATCCTGATCAGGCCCATCGCCCTCTCCTCCCGCTCCGCCTTGGGCATTCCGCGGATCTCCAGTCCGTATGTTACGTTGTCGATCACGCTGCGATGAGTGAACAGCCCAAAGTGTTGAAACACCATCGATATAGTGTTCCTCCTGAATTCGATGAGCTCTCGGCTTTCCATTTCGTCGATCTTCCTGCCGTCGCAGATGGGGTGCCCGGATGTCGGCTTGACGAGTTTGTTGAAGCACCTTATTATCGTCGATTTTCCCGAGCCTGAGAGCCCTATTATGACGAATATCTCTCCCTCTCTTACCTTGAAGGAGACGTCCCACAGGGCTACGGTAGCGCCCGTTTTCCTGTGAGTGGTGAATTTGTCCGCGCCATTCTCCATCATGCGAGCCGCCGCCGATTTATTGAGACCATATATCTTTGTTATATGCGACGCTTCGAGGAGCGTTTTTCTGTCATCCATCGGCTATCACTTCGCTTCGTTTTACAGCCGCCTGGGTCAGCCTGTCGAGAATTATCGCCACTATCACAATGCATACGCCGGGGAACAGGGATTTGCCCATATCCACGCGGTTCGTGGCGACGAGTATCTCCATCCCGAGTCCCTTCGCGCCGATCAAAGCGCATGTCACCACCATCGACATGGCCATCATGATGGTCTGGTTCACGCCCGTCATGATCGTCGGAATGGCCTGGGGAATCTGAATCTTCACGAGCGTCTGGAACCTCGTCGAGCCGAAGGCGCGCGCCGCCTCGACCATCTCGGCGTCCACATAGAGCAGTCCGTGACTCGTCAGCCTCACCATCGGAACTATCGCGTAAATCGTAGTCGCCAGAAGCGCCGGGGTCGTGCCCACTCCGAAAAGTATGACGGCCGGCACCAGGTACACCCACGACGGCATGGTCTGCATCGTGTCCAATATGGGCCTGAGCACTCTGTTGGCCTTGTCGCTCATCGCAAGCAACACCCCCAGCGGAAAACCGAGCGCCGTACACAGGATCACGGCGGCTATGACGACGGACAGGGTTTCCAGCATCTCCTTCCAAAATCCGCAGCAGCCCACGAATGTCATCATTGCGGCGTAGAACGCTCCGACGTACCATTTCTTCGTCTGTCTCCACGCGAGCGCCCACACCGCCAGGATCAGAACGGCCCATGGGATCGTCTCTAGCAGCCACCTGATTCCGCTCACGCTGGAGATGACCGTCCCCTTTATCATCCTCAGCCCTGTTTGATGATCTCTGGAGAATGCCTTGACGGCGTTGTCTATAACATCTCCGGCATCCAACTGCCAGGCGGAGGGAAATCTGCGGATGTATTCGTTTATAAATTCATTCATGATTTGGTTTCACCTCCCTGAGAGACAATAGAGCGCCCTCCGGCGGCGCTTCGCTGACCGGCGCTCTGAATCCTCGTCTTTTACCGCTTCTCCTCGAAGAAATGGCGGGCGTCAGAATCCATTGATCTAGGCCGCCGAGACCGAGTTTCTCTCTCCTGTCAGCGCGAGGACAGGTATTCTTTCATCTTTTTGGCGTTTTCGGCGGGAAGCCACTCGTCAAGGAGATATTCGTTATTCTTGAGGAACCAGACGGCCGCGTCCTCGTGGGATGATTTTGTTTCCTCAATGTAAGAGAGCGCCTTGGACAGTATGGCGCTGCCCGTGCGATACTTTTTGAAGAACTCCGCCAAGTCCGGCGCTTTCTCGGCAAAACCCCTGCCGCTCACTATTTTGAGCTCCTGTGACGGGAACGCGCACTTTCCCTCGTGATACAGGGCTGGATCGTACGGTTCGTCATCCAGCCTGACGAGATCGAGCATGCCCACGATCCACGTCGGCTCGTAACAGTATCCCACCCACGGCTCACCCAAGTTGTACGCCGACACTAAGGATGCGAAGAGCGACGCCTCGCTGCCGAGCCGGACATAGTTGAAGTTTTCATTCAAGCCGTAGAACTCGAATTTCTTGTACAGTATCTCGTCGACCATCCACCCGGGAATCGACCCGTACAACCGCCCCTTCCCAGGGTTCTCGTCATCAGGAAACACGGCCTGATATTTTTTCAAGTCCTTGACGGACCTCAGATCCGGAGCCATAGGTTCGATGCCCCGAGCCGGATCGCCCTCGATGACGTACCGCGGCGTGTAGATGCCCTGAGCGCTGTCGGGAACGAGCACGCCCACATCCACGACGTCGCCGTTGGCGATGTCTTTGGAATACGAGGCGATGTTATCCGTCCAGCTCTCTATGTCGATGTCGACATCCCCCGCTATCATCGACTGCCAGTTCATCGTGCTCGACGCCGTCGACACGTCGAACCTGTACCCGTCGTAAGCGTGTTCGACGATGAGCGCCGCGATAGCGTTGTGAAACTTCTGGCTGTCCCAGCCGTTGTCGGTGGCGACTATCGTGACCGCCCCATCCGCGCTCGAAGCGCCAAAAATAAATGGCGCAACTAAGAAAAACACTGCCGCAACTGTCAATAACCTTCTCATGTATATCACCTCCATTATTTTGCCTTATAATACCAAAGTATTTTTAACGTCTCAATCCGCAGAACTCACGAATCTCAAGTTGCCGGGGCATTTGAAAATAGCCGGAACATAGAATTTAACCCAAGGGGATTTTATATTAATTCCAATAAGGCCATTTGTCAAGAGTCGGCGAATTGAATGTACTGATTGTATGTAATTGGCT
>JAISLO010000074.1 GCA_031290815.1 Synergistaceae bacterium
GGCAGGCGTTTTAGATCCGTCAGCGTCCTTCTCTCAGATCGGTTATCGCCTCGGCCAGCCGGCGAGCCCCTTCCTCTATTTCGTCAGGCTGGGCGAATGTGAAGCACGTGCGGAAGCAGTCCTCTCCTCCTCCGTTTGAGAAGAAGGCCGGGCCGTTTACGAAGGCCACGCCCTTTTCTATCCCCTTCATGAAGAGTTTTTGAGAATCTATTCCGGGGACCCTGACCCAGAAGAAAAAGCCTCCCTTGGGCGGAGTGTATTCCGCATCCGGCGGAAGATGCTTTTCGAACGAGCTGGCCATTGCCTTGCATTTTCCGGAGTAGTGGGAGACGATCTTAGGGAGAAAACTGTCCATGTATCCGTCCGCGCAGTATTGGTTTACCAGCGCTTGAGAGATCACGCTCGTGCATAGGTCCACGCCCTGCTTGACCATGACCATGCGCCTTATTATCTCGGGCGCCCCTGTTACCCATGCGATCCTTGCCCCAGGAGCGAGGATTTTGGAAAACGAACAAGCGTAGAGCACCCTGCCGCTTTTGTC
This sequence comes from Synergistaceae bacterium, assembly GCA_031290815.1. Taxonomy (GTDB): domain Bacteria; phylum Synergistota; class Synergistia; order Synergistales; family Synergistaceae; genus JAIRWR01. The sequence continues at coordinate 542 of JAISLO010000074.1, forward strand.
CATGGAGAATATGGTCGGTTCGTGCTCTCCCTCGTAGCGCAGATGGCCGTAGGGGTCGTCCTCGAGTATTATCAGATTGTACTGTTCCGCAATGTCCAGCAGCTTTTTTCTCCGGGGCGCGGTGAGTGTGGATCCGCTCGGGTTCTGGAAGTTCACTATGGAGTAGATGAATTTTATCGGTATGTCCTCGCCGAGAGCCGTCTCGATAATTTCCGGGAGCATGTCAACCTTCATGCCGTCAGCATCGACTGGCACGGTTATAAACCTGGCTCCGCGGTTTCTCATGGTGTGTATCGCTCCCGGATATGTCGGGTCTTCGACGATAACAGCGTCGCCTGGGTTTAGGAGAGCGGCGGAGAGCAGATCCATTCCCTGCTGAGAGCCGGTGGTGATCACGATCTCGTCCAGGGCGGTCTCCCTGCCCATGCGGGGGGCCATCCACCTCGATATGAAGTCGCGCAGCGGCGAATAGCCCTCCGTCGCGCCGTACTGCATTATCTCCATTCCGTTTCGTCCCAGCGTTATCGCCCCGGACGCGAACTCAGCCACCGGGAAGATGTAAGGATCGGGGTTGCCGCCCGCAAAGGATATGATGCCGGGTTTTATGATATACTTCATCAGCTCGCGAATCGGCGACGGCTTCATCTCAGCCGCCGTTTTCGAGAACAGATCACCCCAATTGACGTCGCTCATTCAACTCCCTCCTTTATAATTGTTCATGATATTTTTTTAAAGCGCCGGAGAGGGATCAACCCTTCAACGGCCGCCTTAGATACCACTCCGCGAGGATCGAGCTCGCTATGTAAATAGAGCTGTACGTTCCCACTACTATTCCGACGAGAAAGGCGAATGCCAGGTTGGAGATAACCTCGCCGCCGAGGAAGAACATCGCCAGCACCGGAATGAGCGTCGTCAGAGAGGTGTTAATGGTGCGCGAAAGCGTCTGATTGATGGAGCTGTTGACCAGCTCGAGTATGCCCCTGGAGCCGAATTGCTTCCAGTTCTCCCTGATCCTGTCGAGGACGACAATGGAGTCGTTGAGCGAGTAGCCTATGACGGTCAGTATCGCCGCAATGAAGGACGTGGATATCTCCCGTCCGGTCAGGCTGTAGATGCCCAGCATTATAATGGAGTCATGCACCAGAGATATTACGGCGGCCATGCCAAAGCGGAAGCTGAAACGGACCGCCATATAAAGGAGTATTCCCACGATCGAGAGCGAAACGGCTATGAACGCTTGTTTGCGAAGCTCCCTTCCGACTACGGGACCGACGTTGTCAATCTGCGATATTTCAAACTTGCCGTGTTTTTCACCTAGGAGCTTGATCATCTCCTTTCGTGTGTCGTCTCCCGAATCCTGATAGCGGATGAGGATATTTCGGTCGTCATACGCCTGAATCGTGGCCTGACTGAGTTCGGAGGCAGACAGCGTCCCCCTGATGGAGCCGACATCGACCGGGTTTTCGAACTGCAGTTGTATCGCCACTCCTCCGGCGAAGTCGACGCTGAAGTTTACCCCCTTCGTCAGGAGCAGTACGAGACTGAGGAGAATTGCCAGGCCGCTGATACACAATGCCCCTATCCGATATTTCATAAAGGGCAGTTTGATCTTGGAAGCGTCAAAAGTAGCCATAGAAGCTCATCCTTCCGTTACAGTGCTATATTTTTGCGATAGCGAAGCAAAATCTCGAGTATGGCCCGGGTTACGATTATATTTCCAAACATGGAGGTCATGACCCCGAAGCTGAGAGTGACGGCGAAGCCGCGCACGGGTCCGGCCCCAAAATAAAAGAGCACCGCGGCCGCGATGAGCGTCGTTATATTCGAGTCCAGGATGACGACAAGCGCCTTGCGGAAACCGGAGTCGAGCGCTGCGAGGACGGTCTTTCCGGAGCGGAACTCCTCCCTGACACGTTCGTATATAAGTATGTTCCCGTCTACCGCCATGCCAATGGTGAGTACGATTCCCCCGATGCCAGGCAGGGTAAGTGTTGTCTGCAGCGCGATCATGATGGCGATCAGCAGGAGCATTGACACTGCCATCGCGATATCGGCCGCGATCCCGAGCATTCCATAGTACACCAGCATGAAAAGGGCCACAAACGCGGCTCCTATCAATCCTGAGCGTACCCCTGACTGTATGGAGTCCTCTCCGAGGGTCGGCCCGATGGATCGGTTTTCCAGCACTTCGACCTCTATCGGAAGAGCTCCGGCCCTCAGCATCACGGCCAGGCTAGCGGCTTCGTTGGAATCGAAGTTTCCAGATATCTGGGCCTCGCCCCCCGAGATGCGCGACCTCACCACCGGCGCTGAGATGACGACGTTGTCGAGGACGATGGCTATCTGTTTCTCGATGTTGGCGGCTGTCGCGTTCTCGAACGCAACGGCCCCGTTCTTGTTGAACTTGAGGGACACCGCTGGTTTTTGAAATTCGTCGTACGTCACTCTGGCGTCGATCAGATCCTGCCCCGTCACGTACACGTCTCCGAGGAGATACGTGCGGCCGTCATCCCCCCTGGCCACGAGCAAATCAGGGCTCTTTTCCGCCTGTTTCTTGAACTGCTCGATGTTTTGAAGGATGCTCTCGTTGAGTTTCTCCCACCTCTCCATGGCGGCGTCGTATTCGGAGTCAGTCGGATAGTTCTTGCGTTCGACGGGGGGCGGGCTCTCGGGTCCGGTTCCGGTTACCTTGCGGAACTCGAGCATTGCCGTGCGGCCGATCAATTCGAGCGCGGCCTCTGGATCATCTTCTCCGGGGAGGTCGACCGCAACCCTGTCGGAGCCTTCTCTTTGTATCTGAGGCTCGACGATGCCGTACTGGTCGATGCGATTGCGGAGGGTTGCCAGAAGCCGTTATATGACGTCGTCATTGACGTCCACATCCCCCTTGGGCTTGGCC
>JAISLO010000075.1 GCA_031290815.1 Synergistaceae bacterium
GCAAGCTCATGCTCTTTATTGAGAGGATAACGAACCTGAACGATGAGGAACTTATGGCCAAATTTACGGAATATCAGGAACAACTCGATAAGGAGGGAAAGATCATGTACGTATCCATAGCAGAGAGACATTACACCAAGAAGGGCATAGAGCAAGGTATGGAGAAGGGCAGGCTCGAAGGCAAGCTCGAACTTGCCCGAAACTTGCTGGCCAACGGGGTTTCTCCCGACGTTATCGCAAAAAGCGGGGGATTGCCCAAGGAAAAGATTCTGGAGCTCATGAACTGACGCCATAACCCGCCCAGAAACGTGGAGTACCCCCCCGCGCTCTTCCCAGGAACGCGGGGGATTTTGTATCAAACGCCGGAGCTTCAATCCAGAGAATTCGACAGCCGGCGTTTCGGACCTGTCAGCAGAAGAGCGTTCACCCACAGGGCTTTACGCAAGGTAAACGCATCAAAATACTGACCAATGTGGACAAAGATCAGGAGAGGGAACAGCGCTGCGAATATGACGATAATACGTCATATGGCAGTAAATCTTGTGAAAAAAGATAAAGCATCAAAAATCAGTTTAAGAGGCAAGAGGCTGAAAGCAGGTTGGGACAACCGTTATTTTCTGGAATTAATTGTCTATATTGGTCAATATTTTGATGCGTTTGCCCTGAAAATTAAACCGGTCCTCTTAATAAAACGCTTATTTTGCGTTATAATTTATCAAATTGAATCCGCTAAGCGCGCATTGCTTGAAGTTGAGATAAAGATGCGGAAGGGACTTGGTCAAACTGCGCATAGGCAGCAGGGTTTTCGTCGTGAGTTTCTTTATGGTTCTGGCCGGCATCACGATGGCCTCTACTGTCAGTAGTTTGGTGTTTATCAAGGCGATGCGCGAAGAAATGGACGAAGTCGTCTCTACGGCGGCTGAAGGTTTGGGCAAAGAGATAAATTCTAAGATATCGCGCATGAAGATGTTCGGCCATGTGTTCACCGACATGGAGGAATTGGGGTATCTCATCGAAAAAAGGGACTCCGAAGCCTTGAACAAGATGCTGTTGCCGTATCTTAGGGTTTCCGGGTTCGACACGATCACGGTTACGGACGTGAATGGAATAGTCCTGAGCCGTCCCCACGAACCAAGGGTGATCGGCGACAACGCTTCGGGAAAGGGATACATCGGGCCAGCCATAAAGGGGCAGGCCGCCCTGGTGATCGAACGCGGAACCACGATAGCCCTGGGATTGTTCTATGGAGTTCCCGTGACCAGAAATTCCAGGATAGTCGGTTGCATAGTGCCCGGAGTCAACCTCGGGAAGGTCTATCTGCTCGATCAGCTGGCAAGCATGTACAGGGCCGAGCTGTCGCTTTACTACGGCGACGTGCGGGTGAACAGCACCTTGATCGAAAACGGCAGCCGCACCATCAACACAAGGGCTAATCCAGCCGTAGCGAATGCAGTCCTGAAAAGAGGAGAGTCGTTCTACGGAAGATATAAGCAACCCAACGGCAGGGAACTCCGAGTTTTGAGCAAACCGTTCATATTAAACGGCCGGATAGTCGGAATACTGACTGCGGGGGTCTCGACGCTGCCTCTCGATTACGCGATAACGGTCTCGATAATCAGGGTCACTGTGACGGGGGCCGCGTTTATGATAACCGCCATGTGGCTGTCGTGGCTCTTCGCGAAAAACATATCCAAATTGTCCGCCGAAAAGACAAAGCAGGAGATATTCCTCGACAGGCTCATGAAGAACAGCCCCGACGCCGTGCTCGTCTTCGACGAAGAGGGAAGATTCATAGACTGTACGGACGCCTTTCTGAGACAGGCCGGAATCGCCTCTTTCGATCAGATCCGGGAAAAGGTTTTCTCGGAAGTCCTCACGGATCTGCTGGGCGCTTCTCAGACGGCCGAGTTGTCCGATATCTTCAGGAGGTCGATGACCGAGAGGAGAAACATGTCCCCGGAGAACACGATCAGTTTTGGCAAAGAGGGCGACCGCCGCATCTACACGGTCCGCTTTACCCCGATGATCGGCGCTGACGGCAAGACGATCGGGTGCATGGCATTGTTTCACGATCTGACCGACTATATCGAGGCAAGGCGCGCGGAGGAGGCGTCTCAGGCAAAGAGCGCATTCCTCGCCAACATAAGCCATGAGATACGAACACCCCTCAACGCGGTTATCGGCCTCAGCGAAATCGAGCTGCAAAATTCCCTCCCCAGCGGCACGCACGACAACATAGAGACGATATACAGGTCCGGCTCGACGCTTCTCGGCATAATAAACGACATCCTCGACATATCGAAGATCGAGTCGGGCAAATTCGAGATCAAACCGGCCGTTTACGACTTTCCAAACCTCATAAGCGACACGATTCACCTGAACATAGTCAGGATAGCCTCGAAGCCGATCGTCTTCGAACCCCAGATAAGCGATGACATCCCGGTCAAGTTATACGGCGACGAGATCAGGGTCAAACAGATATTGAACAATATCCTCTCCAACGCGTTTAAATATACCGCCCAAGGAAAAGTCAGCCTTAAAATAACCTGCGAGCGGCGCGGCTCTGACGCCTGGTTGGAATTCGTAGTGAGTGACACCGGCATCGGCATAAAGAAAGACGATATGGAAAATATCTTCGCGGAATACAGACAACTGGACACTGACGCAAACCGCAAGATCGAGGGAACCGGGCTGGGACTCTCTATATGCAAGAAACTCGTCTGCCTGATGGAGGGCACTATCAATGTCGAGAGCGAATACGGAAGAGGGTCAGTCTTCACGGTCAGGATACGTCAGGAGATAGCGGACCCAGCCCCGATAGGCATCGAGACGGCGCAAAACCTGAAGACGTTTCGTCTCATGGACAGCCGCACCGCCAAAAACCTGCGCCGGACCAAGATGCCGGACGGCAAGGTTCTGATCGTGGATGACGTGGTCACGAACCTCGACGTCGCGAAAGGGCTCATGGCTCCTTACGAACTCACGATACACACCGCGTCGAACGGCAGGCGCGCCATCGAGATGATCCGAGAGGAGAAAACCCTGTATGACGCGATATTCATGGATCACATGATGCCGGACATAGACGGCATAGAAACGGTCAGGGCGATTCGCGGGGAGATCGGGACGGAGTACGCGAAGAACGTGCCAATCATCGCCCTGACCGCCAACGCCCTGGTAGGCAACGAAAACATGTTCCTCGAAAACGGCTTTCAGGGATACATATCCAAGCCAATCGACGTTGTGAAGCTGGATGCGCTGCTGAACAAATGGATACTCGAAAAGCGCCCGGAGGCGGCCGGACAGCGTGACGGCGCTGAGACGACGTCCGATTCGGCCCCCCGGTTGATCGCGGATGAATTTCAAATTGAAGGGCTGGCCATATCCTCCGGCATATCGCGTTTCGGCGGTGAGGAGCAGTACCTGGAGATCCTCCGTTCTTACGTGATCAACACGCCCCCCCTGCTCGACAGAGCGCGGCGCGTGGACGAGAAATCACTGAGCGAGTACGCGATCATGATACATGGGATAAAGGGAGCGTGCGCCGGGATATCTGCGGGCGCCGCCGAGCGAATGGCTCAGGATCTGGAGCGGGCGGCAAAGAACGGTGACATGGAGACAGTGAGCGCCCAAAACGGCCCGTTCATCCAGATTGCGGAGAGGCTGATAGCGGATATCTCGGCCATGATCGAGAAGATAGATTCTTCGCGTCCGAAGGAGCATAGGAACACTCCGGACAAAGTTTTGATCGATAAGATACTCGAATGCTGCAAGCGTTATGACGTGACGGGGATGGAAGAGGCCATGTCCGAGATCGAGCGGTATGAATACGAATCGGGGAACGACCTGGTCGAATGGCTCAGAAAAAAGCTGGACAACCTGGAATATGATCAGATTCTCGCCAGGCTTGAGAACAACCGGCGCGTTTACTGATGAATTATCCGGCGGAGGAACAGCGGCATGAGAATACCACAGGGGGATAAAATTTTCCGGACTCCGTCTCTAATGCTTCAGGGAACCGGGTCAGACGTTGGTAAGTCGCTGATCGCGGCCGGGCTGTGCAGGCATTTCACAAGGCTTGGATACCGCGTCAGACCGTTTAAGCCGCAGAACATGTCCAACAACGCGGCTGTCACGTCGGATGGCGGGGAGATTGGCCGGGCGCAGGCGCTCCAGGCGATTGCCTGCCGGACCGAGCCCACGGCGGACATGAACCCCATACTGCTCAAGCCGGAGGGCGTCAACGGCAGCCAAGTCGTCGTCCAGGGCCGCGCTCTGAGCGTGATGCGGGCGGACGATTACTGGAACTACAGGCTGACGCTGATGCCGACGGTGCTCGAAAGTTTCGGGAGGCTCTGCGGGGAGGCCGATATTGTCATAGTGGAGGGAGCTGGGAGCTGTTCGGAGGTCAATCTGAGAAACGGTGACATCGCCAACATGGGATTTGCCCTTGCGGCGAACGTTCCTGTCGTTCTCGTCGCGGACATAGACCGCGGAGGCGTCATAGCCTCGATAGTCGGTTCGTACGTCCTGTCGGGCGAGGACGAGAGAGCCCTGCTGCGAGGCTGCGTGATCAACAAGTTCCGCGGCGACCGAAGGCTGTTCGAGCCTGCGCTAGGCATAATCGGCTCGCACACGGGCCTGCGGTGCTACGGCGTGATGAGCTGGTTCGAGGATGCGTCGAGGCTCCCCGCGGAGGACTCGCTCGGCATTCCCAAAGAAGGACCGGCGACTTCGGGCGGCGGCGGAAGGATAAGGATATGCGTACTCGCTCTGCCGCGAATATCCAACTTTGACGACTTCGACCCTCTTGCGGCGGAGAGCGACGTAGACCTATGCTTTATAAAACCAGGGGAAGCGATTCCGGGTGATGCCCGTCTCGTCATACTGCCCGGCACGAAGTCTACAGCCGCGGACCTGGAGTTCATAAGGCGTCAGGGCTGGGACATCGACATATCGGCTCACGTTCGAAGGGGGGGAAGCGTCCTGGGTATATGCGGAGGCTTTCAGATGCTGGGACGCGAGATAGCCGACCCTGATGCGATAGAGAGCCCAGAGCCGGCCGTGATGCCTGGGCTCGGGCTCCTCGACGTATCCACCGTCATGGGGCCGGCGAAGGTGTTGAGGCGTTTTGTATCCGCGACACAGGAGGGAATAAAGGTGAGCGGATACGAAATCCACGCCGGCAGGACGTACGGTCCTGGAATGGAGCGTCCGATGATGATGCTGCTCGGCGGAGTACCGGAGGGAGCCGTGAGTCCGGACGGGAAAATTTGCGGCTGCTACATTCACGGCCTCTTCACAAGCGACGGATACAGGGACAAATTCCTGTCCGAGTTCAGAGGAGGCGAGACGCACAGCGGGCTGCGTTACAGCGCGGAGATCGACAGAACGTTAAACGCCCTCGCCGACAGGGTGAGGGAGGAACTGGACGTAAAAGCCCTGGCCGAAACGGCCGGCCTGGAGTGATTCTTCGATGGTAAAAAATGGTTAAGCTATATAATATTTTGGGGGGAAAAGTAAATGGCAAAGAAAATACCTGATTCTGTATGTTTGGAGAACTATAAAAAACTGTGCGAATTATTCAAAAAAGTTATTCCAAATTCAGAACGTTATTCTGTGGTTTATGGTTGTGGCGTTGATGTTGGAATGATGGATTTTGTAGTTGTTCGCAAAACGACTTATATATATTCAAATTATGCCATTGGCTATGATACCACTGCGAATGAGATTGTGATTCTCCCTGTTGATAGAGATATTGAACATTATGGGAAAGCATATTTTCTCAAGAAGTTGGAAGTAGAAAAAGCTTCTCAAAATTGGATGTCAAAAGAAATAACCATCCAACATAAACAACTCCCGAAAAAATATATACAATTTGTTGTTTCGGAATATATAAATGAAGATGAGGATGAAGTTATTATTCCCATAAAACAAGATGAAGAGGCAAAAAAGTTTCTTCAATATTTTGGTGAAAATTATGTGGAAAAACAAGATGAAGGCATTTTGCAAAG
>JAISLO010000076.1 GCA_031290815.1 Synergistaceae bacterium
CTCCTGACTCCCTGCATTTTTCCGCCGCGCCGTACATATCCTCGGGGGCCATGAACTGGGCCTTCTTGATATTGACTGGCAAGCCGGTCCTCGACGCAGCGACGAGGAGATCTGTCTGCCTGCACAAAAAAGCCGGTATCTGCAGCATGTCCACCGCTTCCGCGGCCAACTCCGCCTGATAGGGCTCGTGAATATCGGTCACCACTGGAACTCCCGTCTCTCCTCGGATCTCCGCGAGCCATTCGAGGCCTTTTTCGAGCCCCGGCCCTCTTTCGCTGCGCAACGACGTGCGGTTCGCCTTGTCGAACGACGCCTTGAATATATATCCCAACCCCCGTGAAGCGCACGCCCGTTTAAGTTTCTCCGCGACTGCCATGCCGAGCGCTGGTGACTCCAGCACACACGGCCCAGCAACTATTACTAGTCTTTCGCCCCCGATCCCGCAGGAAATTTTTCCTTCTTTATTATTTTCACAAGCCGCATCAGCCTTATACGCATTTTTTCCGATATTCCCCAAATCTCTTCGACCTCCTCCGAGGATGGCAATTTCTCCTCCGGTTCTCCACGCGCCACAGCCCCGTTGGGCTCCCATATCGCGCATAGCGTGTCGTACAGCCTGCGCCTGGCTTCCCACCCAAGTTCCTCAGCGGCGTATTTCAAAATCGAGTCCAGTGCCCCGGCTCCCCCCAACAACTGTATTCCGATCCGCGCCATCTCATTCCGCCTCTCGGGGTCAAGTAACAGTTTCGCGGAAGCGCCGGCCAGAGCTTCCGGGGTGGGGGGCACGAGTATCTCGGCGCCCTGCAGCAATTTTTTCTGCACAAGTTTACCACGCTCGAGTATCGATACCACAGGCACTCCCAATCCAGCAGAGACTTGATTGGCCGTGCCTCCAAGCCCAATCAGCAAATCAGCCCCATATGCGGCTATCGCCAGAGGGCCCGTAAAGAGCTTGACTCTCGCGGCTCCGACGACGAGGGAGCCGTCGAGGCCGCACTCGTATGTAACGCCTTCCAAAAGGCGCGCTCGGTCTATCGTGGGGGCCAGAACCATGACATAGCCGCACTGAATCTTTTCGGCAAGCAGCTTCACCGCATCCAGCAATAAAGAGATGTCCTCGTAAGCGCGGGGACGGCTGCCTGGCAGGAGCATTACCCTGGGACGCCCAGTATTCTCCCACGGATCGTCGTCACCGTCGGTATCGATGGCGAGATCCATTATCGGGTTGCCGTCAAACACTGCGTCGACGCGGCTGCGCCTAAACTCGGCAGCTGTCTCCTCATCCCTCGTCCAAACCTTGCGCGCCCTTCCGCGACGCAGTTTGCGCTCGATTCCCCAGTGTCCTCTCAACTGGACGCTCTTCGCGGTTGCGACGAGGACGGGGCAGAGCCCCTGCCCCCAGAGAGTATGCGCCAGCAGATAAACGTCCCCCACGCATATAGGAGTTCGGAAACGCCCCCTGTGCCCTCTCCACGTCTCGATCTGTTTTTTGATGTCGCCCTTCAGCCCGTGCCTCAAATCCCGCAGAAGCGCCTTCAGCGAATATTTGACGATCCCAGCGCTGGGCAGTTCAGACGGAGGGGACAGCACGTCTATCCCCCTGTCGCGGTACTCCTTGCCGTTTCCCACCAAAGTAAACGCCGAAACGTCAGCCTGCGCGAAACGCTCTTTCACTCTCGAAGCGAGCAGAGCCCCTATGGCATCCTCGCCATAGCCGTTCGAAGCAATCACCAGGTTGGGCTTGAGCCGGCCGGCAAGCGTGCGCCAGAATTTCCTTTCTTCGTCTACCGTGATGGTTATGCGCGGAATATAAAGCGGGAGTATCATGGAGGGATTCTCCGGCATATTGTGTAAGTCCTTCTCCGTACACATGAAACCGTCGGCCTTGAGTTCCGACGCCCTTCTTTCGAGTTCATCGACATCCCGCCACGAGAATCTGTGATGATCCCTGTAGAATCTGTGTTCGAGGACCGATATGCCGAAGGAGAGCAGTGACCTGTAAAAGCTGTCGGGATGCCCTATGGCGGAGAACGCGATGAACTTGCCCTCCGGAACGTTCCGGCCCCACTCGGGCTCGAAATCCTTCAATTCGCCTCGTTCGAGTATCATCCAGGATTCTAGCGTCACTCTCGCGGTAAACGTCCTTTCGGGATCGATCCACCTGGACAGCTCCGACTTTATCTCCTTCAGCGAGTCCTCTGACGCCTGTTCGACCTTAGTGATTACCGCTATGTCTGCCCGGGAAAGGGCCTCAGGATGCTCGCGCAGGATCCCAGCCGGAAAAAGCCTGCCATTTCCGAACGGGCACGTCGCGTCCACTAGGACTATGTCGAGATCTCGCCCCATTCGTCTGTGCTGGAACGCGTCATCCGCTACCGCGACATCCGCGCCAAGTTCGTGCAGAAGGCGGACGCCCTCGTATCTGTCGCGTGAGACTACGATCTTTGTCCCAGGCAGACGGCTCGCTAGCATCAGCGGTTCGTCGCCGGTTATGGTCCTATCTGAACTTCTCTTGTCCTGGCCGATCCAAAGGGATGACTTTGTCTCTCCGCTATACCCACGGCTGACAATTCCGACGGAAAGACCTGCCTCGGAAAATTTCCTGGACAGCATTTCAACCGTTGGAGTCTTATTCGTGCCGCCATGGCAGAGATTCCCAACGCTTATCACTGGTATCGGTGGGTCGGTGCTGCAAAGTATTCCCCTGTCATAGAGAGCGTTGCGCGCGCGCACAAACGGCCGCACGAGATACCCCATGAAGTTCAGGAACGACCATATCGACAAACCCCTTTTTTCTCCTCGCGCGTAACGAAGATAACTGTTCAGCACATCAGGCATACGGATCATACACTTCGCGCATCCTTCCCTT
>JAISLO010000077.1 GCA_031290815.1 Synergistaceae bacterium
GCCGGTTCTTCCAGTTCCGCTTTGCTCAACACATCGGGGCTCTGCTTGTCACGCACCCACTTTGACAGGATGGAATCAAGGCGCGCCGAGTCGATTGGTTTTGAGATAAACGAGTTGAACCCATGTCCGAGAAACATCTCCTCGTTGCCCGCTATGGCATTCGCTGTGAGCGCTACGATGGGAACGGAGCGCGCATATTCCGTGCCTATGTCGTTTCTGATAATTTTTGTCGTCTCTATGCCATCCAACTCCGGCATCATGTGATCCATGAATATCAGATCGTATTTGACATCTCCCTCTCTGACCAGGTCTATGGCCTCTCTCCCGCTGGATACGCAGTCGACCTTGAGTCCGTATGGTGCCAGAAGACCTCTGGTTACGTCGAGGTTTGTCCCTACGTCGTCCACCACCAGCACATGACCGTATGGCATGTGACTGTAAGCCAGCCCGCTGCGACGGCTGATCATATGTTCTCCCATGAAACTCATGGATTTGAGGTCGACAGTCAGGCTGTCTCCGATCGGTCTGTCGTTCGCGATCCTCTGACGGATTTTTGCGGTGAAAGTGCTTCCCTTGAGATATTCGCTTCGCACTGATATTGTTCCGTCCATTGCATCCACAAGTTGTTTCGTTATGGACAGGCCCAGGCCGGTGCCTTCGATCTTACGATTCGCCTTTGTGTCGAGCTGTGTGTATTTTGTGAATAACTTTGGTATGTCGGATTCTTTTATTCCGATTCCGGTATCGCTCACGGAGAAGGAGATGATCGCGTCTTCCCCGCTCTGCTTCCAGGAGACGCGCAGGCTGACAGTTCCTTCTCTTGTATACTTAAAAGCGTTTGAGAGTAAATTGTTCAATATTTGTTTGACCCTGATCTCATCGCCGTATAGCATTGACGGGATGCCTGGGTCTGTCTCCAGTTCGAAATTTATATTTTTGGAGCCCATGCGCACCGCGTTGACCTGGATCACATCTTATATCATGCAAGACGTGTCATATTTTAAGGGAATCAGCTTCATATTGCCCGTTTCGATTTTGGAGATGTCGAGGACATCGTTGATTATCCCGAGGAGGCTCACTCCCGAACTGTGAATTTTCTCGATATCGGAGTGAATTTCATCGGGCAGCGTTTTTTGCAGCTGAATCTCGCTCAGCCCTATAATCGCGTTGAGAGGCGTTCTGATCTCGTGGCTCATCATGGCGAGGAACTCGCTCTTAGCCTCCGACGCCCTTTCGGCTTTTATCCTCTCCTTTTTATAAACGCCCTCCTGAAACCTGATCGCCAGGCCAACCGTGATCGAGACAATGAATATGGCTATGGCATTGTCCAGCACCTGCATCGAGTGAGTCGAGAGCGAGCGGTTTATCAGCGACGGGTAGTTGGAGTCCGTATATAGACAGACCCCCATGATCAGGAAATAGATTACGAGCATGGTGAATCGTTTTTTTTCCGAGAGAACCACGAGGAACATGAAGATCGCCACCATCACCGAGTAAATCGGCACGGCAGACATTACTCCCCCGAAGAAGAGGTAAATCATTGGCACGAAAAAGAATCCGGCCGCGCACAACAACACCGCTGCTCCTATTCTGTGCTTGTTGTGTTTCCGGCACAGTATGAACGCGGATATGACGAAGAAATCAAGGCAGAACATTGTCAGCATCTCGATCATCGACATGCCGAAGAAAATCAGGGACAGCAGAGTCGAGGATATGCACACCACTATGCCGCATACCCCAACGTAATTGAAGACCTGGCACTCGTATGACATATCATTGCTCATTGAAAATGACGGAATGCGTAGTTTGCCTTTAAAATGCCGGATCTTTTCAACCCACTTTTTCATAGTTCAATTATAACCTCAACTCGACGGCATGAAAAGCCGGTTGGGTTGAACTAAATCCGCAGGAAAGATACGCGGGCGGGCCGGAAGGTAATTTACAATTTTGTGCTCGCTGGCGGAGTATTTTTCGAGGAATATTTTTCGTAGGAACAACGTGGTGGTATAATACGGACATGAAAGAACCCCGCTGGAGAGCTGGCGGGATTCTGAATAACTTGGCTGATTTGGCCGAGTGCCCGACACTCAGCCAATGATCTAGTCAGCCAAGTGCGGTGCTAAACGAGTAGGCGGAAGGCGTCGCCGCCCCTATAAGTCCATTTATGTATGTACTCTTTTAATTCATATACATGTAAACGGTGTTGGGATCTTTCGCCGTAGATCCGCCTGACGCTGCAAAGCCACCAGGAAAATCTCCAACGCTTGCCGAAGATTTATTTGCCCCCGCCATAAGTTTTGCCTTTACGCCATCCGCTATGCTTCCAGTCTGAGGTTGAATTCCGACTACATAACGCTCAATCCCGTCAGTGTCTCCCAGGACGATTTGCAAGTTGTACTTTCCATTGGTCGCGTGGAACATCGGACGGTCAGTGTACTTGTCAAGGCTAGGACCAACTATTGTATCGTCGCTTGGCCATACGCCCTCGTCAACGTAGAAGAGCAGGCATGCCGACTTTACAGCGCGAACATCGTTTACCAGCTTCGAGGCCTCGGCGCTGTCGGTCACCGAACCCGTCGCGATCATCATCATTCCGTTCAGGATCGCGATGACCATAATGACTATCAGGAGCTCAACAAGTGTAAAAGCGCTTTTTCTCGACTTCAGGATCTTTTTCATAACAATAACTCCTCCATATTCAAGATAAGACCGCCACTTGGGCGTTTTCGAGCTGATTTTATCGCTGCCCCAATTCAATCGCCATCCGTCAGCGCATAGGATTTACTTCATGTACATATATACAAAGCCGGTCTGGAGGTTGTCCACTCCGTACGGTGGGTAGTCCCTCATGTACGCGCCCGAGCTTGGTGCAGAAACCTTGATTTTCTCTATGACTCCCGGGGGGAAGGCGTCCCCCGGCGGTTTTATCCCCAGCATAACGCGTTCTGTTGTTTCTCCTCCGCTCGTGTCCGAGGACACAACCACAATGTGAAGATCATACTCCTTTTCCGGACCGTCGAATATGGACCTGTTCGTATATCTGTCAAGGCTCTTCGCTGCGTCCGCCGCGTTGGACTCCGACGGCCACTCGTGCTCGTCAAAGAACAGCATCAGCGCGGCGGTCTTCAGAGCGCGAAGGTCGTTCACCACCTTGGCGGCTTTCGCGCCGTCAGTGGCGTCACCTGAGACGATCAAAAACATAATCCCCGTGAATATCCCTATAATTATAATGACTATGAGCAGTTCCACCAGTGTGAACCCCTTCGAGCGGTCTGCCCGCGAGCGTTTCACAAAAATCCCTCCCTTCCCGCACTTCACTCTAAGTAAAAAGGGGAAGGCGTCGCCGCCCTCCCCCTCAGGTTTATCTATTTTTATACGCGTTTTACTTCATATACATGTAAACGGTGTTGGCATCTTTCGTCTGGGTTCCGCCTGATGCTTGAAAGCCACCAGGAAAATCTCCAACGCTAGCCGAAGATTTATTT
>JAISLO010000078.1 GCA_031290815.1 Synergistaceae bacterium
CAGTCGATGAGACAGTCTGTGAGATGGAAAAGAGGGCGCCGGAAGGCATCCTTACAAAGAAAGCGTCTTCAGTACGTGATGCGTGCGCATATATACTGTCGAACTGGGAAGGTATACAAATGCGGCAGCAGAAAGGTATGCAGGGCAGCTGCACAGAGCCTATGGTAAGCCATGTGCTGTCAGAGCGCCTTAGCAGGAACCCGATGGGTTGGTCTGAGGGAGGCCTTGCGCAGATGGCGATGATCAGGGTATATGCGAAGAACGGCGGAATAGTTAAAGAGCAGGACATATTGCAGAGTCCACGCATAAAGGGCAACAAAGCGCCCCGATATATAGAACGTTATAGAGGAATTGTCGAAAGACAGGAAAAGGAGTTTTTATCGAAGAGACGGGATTGGAGCATATTTGAGAGATCATCGTACTCAATAGGATTGGTCACAGGCACAAAACGGGCTTATGATGCCCTCTCTAAAATGAGGGCTGCCATATGATGACAAAACCCCAGAACAACTTGACACCGTCTGGGGAGCATTATAAGAATGAAAAGAAAGATAAAAACATTTATAATCCTTGCATTAATCATAGTTGTTTTATGCACTTTGTTATATTATTTTCGTGAACGACCGATTGGTTATGGTGCGGATACAGTCAATTTAGAATATTTGCGTGTCAATCGTGTAACAGACGAGAGCGAATCCGATGTAACGGAATGGATTGACCCGATTATGTTGATTGAAATGCTAAGTAAAACTCAGAGCCGCCGAGCCATAAATACTATGGGCAGTTACCATATGAGTGATATCCGGTGGGAGATAGACTTGATCGATTCTGAACAAGGCCCTTACCATGTGGTCTTAGGAAAAAATAGCTTCTGGTATGTGTCTGGAGATGAATGGTTTAATATCGCTGAGGCGGATGTCTTAATTGACAATATTGACGCACTATATGAGCAAGGTATAGATTCTATTTAATTCCCGCGCCTTAACTAATGATTTCTGAGAAGGGCTGTTTCAGACAATGAGACAGCCTATATTTACCGACCCAAGCAAGTCGTTAAACTACTCTAGCCCGAGGTTGCTGTAAAACCACCTCCAACCTAGGCACGTTGAAAAACCGCCTCGACGAGCGCAACATTACGCATATAGGCGAACCCGCGCTTTTGATGTGAGCCTATTTCGCCTCCCGGATGTGCGCAGCCTACACGCGACGTAAAGCTGCGGGGGGATGAATGTACTCACTGCTCCAATTAGGCGAGCATACCCCATTAAGGCCACAAGATGACAAATCCGAACACCTTGTCCGTGACAAAGGGGTTCGGATTTGAACCTTGTGGTACCCGGTAGGGGAGTTTGCGTATGCTTCGCATACGCCGTCCTTGGCGGCTCTACGAGACCGCCAAGGACCTGAAAGCTCCGCAGGAGCTTTCAGCCCTTTCGGGTTCGACTCCCCTTTCCAACTATATATTAACGGGGGACGCCCATCTGGGCATCCCCCGTCAGCAATGGTACCCGGTAGGGGAGTCGAACCCCTGACTCCGCCGTGAGAGGGCGATATCTTGACCACTTGACCAACCGGGCATATATATGGTGGAGGGAGAAGGAGTTGAACCTTCGAAGCGTAACGCAACGGATTTACAGTCCGCCCCCTTTGGCCACTCGGGAATCCCTCCGTGTTGCCGGTCTCCCGGCGCAATATTAAATTGTACGCTAGCAACTACCAATATCGGCAAGGGTTCGATTCCCTCCGTCCGGCTATCTCTTTGAATAACCGCGTCGGGCCTCTTGGCTGCCTCTTGTCGGCAGCCCTTGGAGCTGACGGAGGGAATCGAACCCCCAACCTGCTGATTACAAATCAGCTGCTCTACCGTTGAGCCACGTCAGCATGGCTGTTGTGACCCGCCGGACTTTCATGATGGCGACCCGGAACGGGCTCGAACCGTCGACCTCCAGCGTGACAGGCTGGCATTCTAAACCAACTGAACTACCGGGCCACATGGTGGGCGTAGTTGGACTCGAACCAATGACCCCCTGCTTGTAAGGCAGGTGCTCTAACCAGCTGAGCTATACGCCCCTTTGCCTGTCTTCACAAGCACACTCCTCCCTTGCAGGGAGCATATGTTTTGAAGTTACTGAAGCCTTGTAACTTCACTGGCTCCAGGGGTGGGGCTCGAACCCACAACAACCCGGTTAACAGCCGGGGACTCTACCATTGAGCTACCCTGGATCGCTTATCGCGGAAACCGAAGGGAGGCATTGCCCGTCCGGCTTTTTGCGAGCCGATAAATATATTAACACAGCCTATCACGGCGTGTAAAGAACTTTTCAAATTGATTGAAAAAAAAGATTATACCTCAAACCATCAAAAGTATCTCCGCCGCCTCTACCGATACCGGCTGTATGTTCGCGCCCGCCGCGGACGAGGCCGCGAGACGCATCGCAGCAACAGCATCCTCCGGCCCGGTCACGTTGAAGGCCACATCGTCCCCGTATTCCGCGCCGGACACCGTCCATCCAGCTCTCGCGGCGGCGGCGCGCATCTTTTCGAACGCCGGATAGCTCATCCTATAACGAATGGATATCCCCGGCGCCACATCCACTATGCCGGCGTCCGCCAGCGCGGCTTTCAGCGCTGCCGTGTAAGCCCTGACTAGGCCGCCCGTGCCGAGCTTGACTCCGCCGAAATACCTCGTCACGACGGCGGCCACGTCCGTAACGCCCTCACTCACGAGCAGCTGAAGCATGGGCGCGCCCGCCGTCCCCTGCGGCTCACCGTCCTCGCTCGACCACCGTTCACCCATATCGCTGCCCAATACGAAGCACGGCACATTGTGTTTTGCGCCATGGTGCCGCTTCCTGATTTCTGCAAAAAAAACCTCTGCTTCCCCGCGGGAGCGCACGGGGCGTAGGTACGCGATGAAGCGGGATCTATCTACGACGATCTCGGCGTAGCCCTCCCCGCCCAACGTCTTGTATTCAGATGCAGCGTTGTCCTGCACCATGCCGCCCTCATTCAGCGCCGGCAAACCATAGGCCATAGATCAGAATTTCGTTTTCTTCAACTCGTCTATGAACTTGTCGTTGAGTACCTTGATATGCGTGCCCTTCATTCCGAGCGAGCGCGACTCGATGACACCAGCGCTCTCCAACTTGCGCAGCGCGTTCACGATGACGGAACGCGTGATACCGAACCGGTCGGCGATCTTGCTCGCAACGAGAAGCCCCTCCGTCCCGCTCAGTTCGTTGAATATCTGCTGTATCGCTTCCACCTCGGAGTAGGACAATGTACCGATGGCCTTCAGAACCGTCGCCTTCACCCTTTCCTCTTGTTCCTGTTTCAGCTTGCGGCGGCGCTTAATCTCAAGCCCGACTACCGTCGCTCCATACTCTCCAAGGATCAGATCCTCGTCATTGAAGCGAGGGGAATAGCGCGTGACGATGACCGTCCCCAGACGCTCGCCCGCACCGTATATAGGTATAATCGTGTGTAGTTTGTCATATGTCTCGTAGTCGTACTTGAATATATTCAGCGCCTCGTCCGCCGTGAGGTTGCATGCCGTATCGGTCACTTTGAGCAGCTCGTCGGCGTACTCGTCGGGGAGCTTCTCCTGCCCCGGCTCGGCCGGGTCAGGCACGGCGTTGCTGTCGGACTTGATCGTGTAGTGCACGCCGAGCACCTTGCCCTTGGCAGTGATGATGTAGACATTGGCGTCCATGAGCTCGCTCAGTATACGGCTGAGATCCTCGTAGGAGAACATCCCGGTGGAGCTTTCCTGCAGAACCCAGTTGAGCTTTCGGACCTTTTCAAGAGCTGATTTTCTCATTCATATATCCTCATAATTATCAATGTGATTTTGGAACAGCTTCTCCACGGAATCGGTTCATCCGCGGGGCGACTGAACGCCATAAACATTATATACAAAAAACAGTGCGCGTAAAGATAATTTTTTGAAATATCGCAATTTTCCCGTGCAGCGAGATAATTCAGCCAGCCACTTCATGTAAAAAAATGGAGCTCCGCTCGAGAAGCCCCATAATGTCAACAATACCGCCAGTGTCAGCCGCCGGGCGCGCAGCGCCAAGATCAGAGTATATAGCGGTCCAGGTCGTCGGCCTTGATGCGGTCGATGAATTTGTTCTTCACGTACTCCTCGTCTATCTTGATTTCCTCCTCTTTCGAGTCCGGTATGTCGAACGAGATGTCCTCGAGAAGCTTCTCCATGATCGTGTGGAGCCTCCTGGCGCCGATGTTCTCCGTCTGCTCGTTCGTCATGAACGCTATCTCGGCGATCTCCTGTACGGCGTCGTCCGTGAACGTCACCTTGACGCCTTCCGTTTCAAGGAGCATCTTGTGCTGCTTCAGTAGGGCGTTCTCCGGCACGGTCAGTATCTGCACGAAAGCCTCGCGCGTGAGGTTCTCGAGCTCCACCCTGATAGGGAAGCGCCCCTGTAGTTCCGGTATCAGGTCCGTCGGCTTGGATACGTGGAACGCGCCCGCGCCGATGAACAGGATGTGGTCGGTCTTGACCGGGCCGTGCTTCGTGTTGACGACGCTGCCCTCCACTATCGGAAGGATGTCGCGCTGTACGCCTTCGCGCGAAACGTCAGCCCCGGACCTGAACGCGCCGCCCGACGCGATCTTGTCGATCTCGTCTATGAAGATGATGCCGTTCTGCTCTGCGTTCTCCAGGGCCTCGCTCGTCACCTGCTCCATGTCAATGAGGTTCTGCGCCTCCTCCTCGCGGAGTATCTTGCGCGCGTCCTTCACCGTCACCTTCTTCTTTTTCTTCCGCTGGCCACCGCCCATCGCGTCGAAGATGTTGCCTATCGCGATGCTCATGCCCTCGTTGCCGACGTCGAGTTGGTTGGTCTGCGGGTTGTCCGTCACCTCGATCTCGATGTACTGCTCGTCGAGCTTGCCGTCGCGGAGTTGCTGCCTGACCTGTTCACGCGTCAGCTCGATCTCGGACTCCTGCCTGTCGTCCGTCTGTTCGGTCTGCTGGTTCTGCTGCTGCAGGCCGCCCATGATGAAGTCGAACGGCGTCTTGGCCTGGCCCGGCTGCGCGGGCTTCTTCTTGCCGGGCACTATGGCCTCGACGATCTTTTCCTCTGCTATCTCATCGGCTACGCTGTACTTTTCTTCAAGCCTCTTCTGCTTCGTTATCCTGATGGATGACTCCACGAGGTCGCGGATCATAGAGTCCACATCCCTGCCGACGTAGCCGACCTCCGTAAACTTCGTGGCCTCGATCTTGACGAACGGCGCGTCCATGAGCTTCGCGAGCCTTCTTGCGATCTCCGTCTTGCCGACGCCCGTCGGTCCCATCATGAGGATGTTCTTCGGCGTCACCTCGTCCCGCATCTCGTCCGGTAGGAGGCTGCGCCTGTAACGGTTCCTGAGCGCGACCGCCACGCTTTTCTTCGCCTGGTCCTGGCCGATGATATATTTGTCAAGTTCGCCCACGATCTCCTTGGGCGTCATTTGGTAGAGTGCGCTACTCATTTGCCTCACCTCCGCTATCCTTGCCCGCATCTGCGGTCGCCTTGCTCGCCGCGCCGCCCGCACTTCCGGCATCGGTATCTTCCGCGCCGAGTTTCTCGACGGATATGTTGTCGTTCGTGTAGACGCAGATCGAGCTCGCGATCCTGAGCGCCTCCCTCACTATGGCCTCGGCGTCCATGTCCGTGTGGTTGAACAGTGCGTTCGCGGCGGCATAGGCGTAGTTGCCCCCGCTGCCGATGGC
>JAISLO010000079.1 GCA_031290815.1 Synergistaceae bacterium
ACCGTACGTACGGACCCGTATACGGCGGTTCAAAGGTCATCTCGTTACGCCCGACAGGCTTCTAGTCTGGATATTGGTTATAATTTTCCCGGGAACCTGGGACGTAAATATTCAGGCGGTTGACGATTCCTTGTGCTAAAATGTGCTCGATTCAGAGCGTTGTACCTTGCGCATCGGCGGTGTTTCGCTCGCTGCTTGAATAGGGGTGGTTCGGTTTGTGGAAGTTTCTGGTAAAAATCGTGATCAGGATGTTTTACAGGCCGGCTTTTCGCATGGAGAGCCTGGAGGGTGTTCTGGACTCCGAGGACCGCGTGATACTCGCGCCGCATCACTCGTCGTACCTCGATCCTATTCTGTTCGGCGTCCTGTCTCCGAGGTCGCCCCTGGTGGTGATCTCCCGCTCGCTCGAGCGCATGTGGTGGTTCAAATTTTTCAGGGGATGTTTCAGGCACGTCGTGATCGACGTCTCCGACGCGGTGTCGCTCAAAATGATCGACGACCTGTGGAATTCGGACAGATTCGTCGTGATATTTCCCGAACCCGAGCCGACCACGAGCGGAATATTGATGAAGATATCGGAAACGGTGGCGGCCGCGTTCGCCCGCAGCGGGGCATGGATCGTCCCGGCCCGCGCCTGCAACGCTCAATTTTCGCCGTTCTCCAGGATGAACGGACGACTCGTCCGCGTGCTGTTCCCCAAGATCACCATGTTCACTGGGCCTGCGGAGAAGATCGAGCGCGAGGACGGCTCCAGGGATTCGAGGCGTTCCGCCTTCCTGCAGGTCGAGCGGATGATGAACGACGTCATGATGCTGGGGATATGGGATAAAAAACCGATCTTCGACACTCTTCTGGAGCAGAGACGGCTGTGGGGAGGGCGTCACGTGATGGCCATGGAGCCGGACGGAGACAAGATCAACTGGGATGGCTTCATAACCCGGGTGCTGTTGCTCTGTGGGATAGCGAGGGATTTAGCCGGCAACGGAGGGCGAATTGGGATCATGATGCCGAATTCGTCAGTGACTCTGGCTGCGGTAATCGGCGCGCAGCGCGCTGGCATCGAGCCGGCCATGATCAACTACTCCATGGGAGCTCGCTCGCTGAAGGCAGCCTGTTCAATAGCCGAGGTCGGGACAGTGATCACCTCCCGCAGGTTCGTCGAAGAGGGCAAGTTCCAGCCCCTGATAGACGCCCTGTCCGAGGAGGGAATAAGGTTTACATACCTGGAGGACGTGTTCCGGGAGATATCTGCGGCGCGTAAAATCCGGGCGCTCGTCGAGTCACGCTTCGCGCGGCCCTCGCCAAATCCGGAGAAGGACGCGGAGCGCACCGCAGTGGTGCTGTTTACATCCGGCTCCGAGGGGACGCCGAAGCCGGTCGCCCTGTCGCACCTCAACGTTCAGGCGAACACCGCTCAGGTCAGGAGCACGCTCGATTTCAACGCGACTGACGTCCTGATAGACATAATGCCGATGTTTCACTCGTTCGGCCTCTGCACCGGCACGATCATGCCGCTCTCGACCGGGATGCCGGTCGCGTTTTACCCTACGCCGCTGCACTATAAAAAGATACCGCAGTATTCGTACGAGGTGCGCGGCACGGTGCTCCTTGGCACAAACTCGTTCCTGGCGGGTTATGCCCGCAACGCCGGCCCCTTCGACTTCTTCGAGATGCGCTACGTAATATGCGGAGGCGATAAGCTGAGGGATGAAACTCTCTCCCTGTGGTTGGAGAAGTTCGGCATTCAGGTCCTCGAGGGATACGGCGTGACCGAATGCTCCCCTGTCGTCGGCGTGAACAGGCGCGGGCGCAACGTCTTCGGTTCCATCGGCCTGCCCCTCCCATGCATCAGAGTTCATACCGTCCCGGTAGAGGGGGTTCACGAGGGGGGAAGGCTCGTCGCGAAGGGGCCGAACATCATGAAGGGTTACATACGGGCGGACGGATCTATCCTCCCGCCCCCGGATGAAGGATATGACACTGGCGACATCGTGACCATCGACGCCGAGGGATTCATGACTATCCGGGGCAGGGCAAAGCGATTCGCCAAGATAGGCGGTGAGATGGTGTCCCTCGCGAGCGTCGAGGAGGTCGTGGGCGAGATCTGGCCGGAGAACGCTCACGCCGTGGTCAGCGTCCCTTCGGGCGACAGGGGCGAGATCATAGTCCTCATCACGGAACGTCCCTCCACGGACAGGGAGGAGCTGCGTTCTGAGCTGATCAGAAGAGGGCTGCCCGAGATAGCCCTGCCGAAGAAAATAATCGAGGTCGCCTCGATACCCAGGATAGGCGTCGGAAAAATCGACTACCAGAGCGCTTCCGGGATAGCGGCTGAGCGGTGACGCCGGGTTCCGATGAAGTACGCATTCTAAAACGGCGGGAACTCGTTTTGATCATTCGATCATCGTTCTGTCTGTCCATACGAGCGGCGTTACACTGGCTTGAGGGGTGACGTGAGTGTCTGTGAGCGGCACAAGGCTGATGACGGAGGGCGTAATTTGGAGGCAGATCTTCGCGTTCTCCATCCCTCTGATAATAGGCAACGTATTTCAACAGCTCTATAACGTAGTGGACTCGCTTGTCGTAGGAAACTACCTGGGCGGGGATGCCCTGGCCGCAATCGGCGCAGGGAACGTGATGATAAACATAATGATCGGGCTTTTCTCCGGGCTGTCAGCAGGAGCCGGCGTGCTGATCGCGCAGTTCTTCGGGTCGAAGGATGAGTGGGGGATCAGGGAGTCCGTTCATACGGCCGCCGCGTTCACAATCTGCGCCGGCATAGCGATAACAGCCTTCGGCATTTCCGTCAGCGACGAAATCCTCAAGATAACGAACACGCCAAATGAGGTGTTCGACGACGCCAGGACGTTCCTGATGCTCTACTTCTCCGGGATCATTCCCCTCCTCGTTTACAACATGGGGTCCGCCATACTGAGGGCCGTCGGCGACTCGAGAACGCCCCTTTACTTCCTTGCCATAGCGTCGGTCTTAAACGCCATCCTCGTGTACTCGGCCGTAGGAGTCCTCGGAATGGGCATTCGAAGCGTTCCCATCGCTACCGCGCTGGCTCAGACCGTGGCTGCGGTTCTGGTCGTATGGAAGCTGGTAAAAACAACCGATGTATATCGGCTTGACGTGTGGCGGATAAGGCTCAACCCGCTCATCCTATGGCGTACGCTTCGAATCGGAATACCGGCCGGCCTTCAGTCAGCTCTCATGGGAATATCGAACCTCGTGGTGCAGAGCCGCATAAACGGATATGGTACGAACGCGATGGCTGCCTGGAACATATTCGGCAGAATAGACAGCCTTATGATAATGCCGATTGTGAGCTTCGGGCTGGCCATGATGACGTTCACGGGCCAGAATGTCGGAGCTGGCCTGCGGGACAGGGTTTATAAGGGAACGATGGCCGGGCTGGTCATGAGCAGCTCACTGGCGATAACCATATCGGCGATCATCTGCACATC
The DNA here is from genome assembly GCA_031290815.1 of Synergistaceae bacterium. GTDB lineage: Bacteria > Synergistota > Synergistia > Synergistales > Synergistaceae > JAIRWR01. The sequence continues at coordinate 3,471 of JAISLO010000079.1, forward strand.
ATGTTCGCATCTGCTCTCGTTGTTCTCGGGAGAGCCGGAGATCCTGTTTTACGGCGAGCGCATGATATTCGGAATGGTGCCGTGCTACTTTCTGGTGGCCATAATGTATATGCTCATAGGGGTGAT
>JAISLO010000080.1 GCA_031290815.1 Synergistaceae bacterium
AATACCCCCCTCAAACTGTCAAGGACATCCGCGATGCGAGGCCCCGCGGCACAGCTATTTGAGCCCCAAAAAGCTCTTTATGCTCTCAAAGTTCATGAAGTCGGCCTTGTTCACGAGGACCCCCTCGGGACTGCGGAGAGTGCCGTCTCCCTCGTGCGCGTGGTTTGCGATGATATGGCCTATCGCGGTGCCGCAGCCGTTGCGCAGCGCTATGACCGTGCCGGAGAACGGATGTCTGAGGTCGCGGCCCATCTGAGACTTGACGGTGCGTCCGTCCGGCGACTTCTCGTATTCGACGAGCTTGCCGACGTCGTGCAGCAGAGCGCCGGCAACGAGCAGGTCGTTGTTGATTTTGAACTTTCCGTCGTCCTTGGCGTAGAGCGAGTTGAACTCTTTCATCGCGAGATACGCCATCCTCGTCACGCCGCGCACGTGAGTGAGGTATGACGCCGGGCAGTCAGGTATCAGAAGCGTGAACGGTATCTTGTCCATGTCCTCCGGCGTCCAGCCCCCGGTCTTGAGCGCGTCCTCGTAACATGACAGCACCTTCTCCTGAAGACCGCCATCCTCGATCCATTCGATCTCTGGCAGCATCTCCCTTATCTTCCTCTTCATGGCAAAAGCACCTCCGGTTTTTTTTACGCTTGTTGAAGCGCTATAACGCGCATGAGCGTTCTGTATATTCTCTCTATATGATTTGCCGATGTCCTCGACGCGCGTTCGGCGTCGTGGTCCAGTATGGCGTCGAACAGCTTCTCATGCTCGTCGACGAACGCTCGCTTGTCCTCCAGGATGCTGTATATCTGCTCGTGAGTGGCGAGTATGAGATTGAACTCCATCCTGACTATGTTGACGTATATGAAGTTGTGAGTGGCCTCCGCGATCGCTACGTGAAAGTCGAAGTCCGAACGCGCCCTGCGCGCTATATCCTCGATGTCGTTCATCGTCAGCGACAGAGTGCGGCGCATCTTGGCGATATCGGACGGGTCCGCCTTCCGCGCAGCCTCCGCGGCGATGGTGGGATCCAGCACCCGGCGGGCCTCCATCAGTTCGAGCACGGCCGAGCCCTCCAGAGGAAGCGTTCCCGAGTCTCCGGCGATCTCCTTCGGTCTCCTGACAAAACGCCCCTTGCCTGGGATGCTTTCTATGAGGCCCATCAGCTCGAGCACACTGAACGCCTCCCTCAAGGAACTGCGGCTGACTCCGAGGTCGTCGATCATCTTGCGCTCTGGAGGCAGCGGATCGCCATAACCAAAAGTTCCCATCGCGATGGAGTTTTTTATCGTGTCGACCACCTTCTCGTACTTTTTCTTTCCCTTGATGGTCGCTTCCATTTAGATCCCCCTGTGGTGGTCTGATTATCATACATTATACGCCGTATTTCTGTTTTTTACAAGAGTGGGAGTGAGGCCAAATTTGGTTAAATTCGTCTCCTTTGGCTTGTGGGGCAGGTCGAGGTCGATCTTTAGAAAATTGAAATTGGACTGACCATGAGGATTACGTATCCTTCCCCGCGTCGTCTTGCTGACCGCTGACCTTCTCGGATATATATGACTTCACCTGCTCCTTTGGAATATCGAGGGCTGCGGACAGTTCCCCGAAAAGCATCTCCTCCGCCTGCTTCATAAACATATCCTCCTGAGAGCTGAACTTGCGGTTGTTCTTTATCGAGAATTGTTTTTTCAGGTAAATGCTCATCGTAAGTTCAATGAGTTTGGCGCAATCCCGAGTTTTCAGGATGGATCTGCAGTGTTCGGCAATCGCCCTGAGATCGCTGCCCTGATAAGGTTCGACCTTCATCCCCGGAATCATATCGATGAGCCTCTTCGCGTCATCCTTGGTTATGAGAGGGCGCATCCGCATATTCGTATTATCCGTCGGGTTGTAGATCAAGCAGTCCTGGTTCAGCGGTTTCATGACATAATACATCCTCTCCTTGTCCACTTTCGGCATATCGAGTCTGGTAATCTCAATAATTCTGCAAACGGAGTTGCTTCCCTCGTAAACGACTAAATCCCCTATTCGATAATCCATTCACCAGCGCTCCCTTTCTTGTTGATAAATTTATTTTAGTTCAAAACCTGAGAAAGCGCTGATCAAACTGCCAAGATGAAATTCAGCCGTTAGGGCATCTGGCATTGATAAATCAGCCTTCCTGAATAATCACATTGTCTGGACTTTGCCGCGAATCTCGGCGCATAAATAAAAAAGCGGTTCTGACAACCGGACTTACGTTCGTCAGAACCGCACGCTTCGTATATATTATAGCAAATTTATACTGCCCAATGCAAAAGGAGCTGGCAAAAAGATAAGAACCTCGCCGCTTGGCAAAGAAATAACAGTCAAATATTATTTTAGGATGGTTTTTTAAGCAGTTGGCAGGAGTCGGTGAAACCAAATCCGCGCAGCCGTTGCCGGACGCGCGCAAGAGTGGTATAAAACAGTCTGTAGAGTTTGAGTGAGCGGGGAGTGAATTGATATGAATGTTTCCGAAGCAATTTTCGAGCGCCGTTCGGCCTGTGCGTTTCCTGATACGTCCGTTCCAGGGGGGCGCAGGGCGGACAGATCTGCCGGCACAGGAAGCCCGATACGAGAGGCATTGAGCTCTCTCCGATAGATGATTTGCGCGGCGTGACAGAAGATGACCCGAAAAATCATCCATATAGATATGGATGCTTTTTACGCTTCCATCGAACAGCGAGATCACCCCGAGTATCGGGGCAAACCGCTAGCCGTTGGACGCGCGGCGGAACGCGGTGTCGTCGCGGCTGCCAGCTATGAAGCGAGGAGATGGGGCATCCGTTCAGCCATGCCGTCACTGACCGCCATGAATAAATGTCCGGAACTGATCTTCGTCCCGGCTCGCTTCGATGTATACCGCGCGGTTTCCATGCAGATACGCTCGATTTTCCTCGAATACACCGACCTCGTCGAACCACTCTCCCTTGACGAGGCGTATCTCGACGTGACGGAGAACAAACCCGGCATTCCCTCCGCTACTCTCATAGCCAGGGATATCCGCCGGAGGATACGGCTGGCGACCGGATTGACGGCTTCTGCCGGAGTTTCGTTCAACAAATTCCTCGCGAAAGTTGCGTCGGATTACAGGAAGCCCAACGGAATGTTTGTCATCAGGCCGGAGGAAGCGGATGCGTTCGCCGAGGCGCTTAAAATCGAACAATTCTGGGGAGTCGGGAAGGTTACCGCCGAGAAGATGCACAGGCTGGGAATCCATACCGGAGGGGACTTGAGGCGTTTCACGGAGGAAGAGCTGACACTCGTCTTCGGCAAGGGCGGACACTCGTATTACTTGAACGCGAGAGGCGAGGACGACCGCGATGTCATACCCGAACGCATAAGAAAGTCCCTTGGCGCGGAGACCACCTTCCTGTCCGACATCTGCGAAAGAGAGGAGCTTCTGGGGCGCCTGTGGGAGATCGCCCAGGAAGTTTGGGACAGGCTTTCCAAGCATTTCTTCGCCGGCCGGACGGTGACGCTCAAACTGAAATTCGCCGATTTCCGGGAGATGACAAGGCGAAAGACGCTATCCGCCGCCATCGATAGGTTCGGACTATTTTGGATGGTTGCGAGGGAGCTTCTTGACTCCACGAACATTGAAAGCGACAGGAGAATCCGCCTTATGGGCCTGACCGTGAGCAACGCGGAGGGCGAACAAAACACGGGATACCGCCAGCTGCTTCTCGACTTCGGAGACGAGTGGGACGACGGGCCGGCCGCATCGCGCGAGGCGCTTCGGTATGAACCCATGACACGATGAGAGATCAGCAGCTCTTAATAATTAAGTGATGTCGATATAATTTTTGCGGGAATTTAGGATATAATTGTGAGCCGTGGATGGGCATGCACTTCGGGGGTGATCGCCGAGTCAACTCAAACACAGGTCAACTGGGGTGCGCGGCGGACTGAACGCAAAACGCAGCGAGGCTCCATTGGAGCGCTAATATACTTTAGGAGGTATCACGGAGAAAATGGACATTTTTAATCAAATGAACATTGCGGTTGCAGCTATGGCCGGCATCGCTCTGATTTACGCAATCGTCGCATCGGCTAAGATAGGCTCCTACGAAGTGACCAATGAGCGCGTACGCGAACTGTCAGAGATCATCCAGAGCGGGGCCATGGCGTTTCTGTACAGGGAGTATAAGGCGCTCTCGGTCTTTACTGTCATTGTCGCCGTAGCACTCGGTTTATACCTCGGATTGCCGAGCGCCGCGTGTTTCGTGGCCGGAGCGCTCTGCAGCGCGTTTACCGGTTTTGTTGGGATGAAGGTCGCCACGTCAGCCAATGGCAGAACGGCGTTCGCGGCCATCAAGGGCATGAACGAGGCGCTTGGAATCGCCTTCAGGGGCGGAAGCGTCATGGGCATGACGGTGGTCGGAGTGGGACTGCTGGGCGTGTTCGGCGCGTACCTCGTATTCCGCGACGTCGAGGCCATAACCGCTTTCGGGTTTGGAGCGAGTTCCATAGCTCTCTTCGCCAGGGTGGGCGGAGGCATCTACACGAAGGCGGCAGACGTTGGCGCTGACCTAGTCGGGAAGGTCGAGGCAGGCATCCCGGAGGACGACCCGCGCAACCCCGCGGTGATAGCCGACAACGTCGGCGACAACGTTGGTGACATAGCCGGAATGGGAGCCGACCTGTTCGAGTCATACGTCAATTCCATACTCGCCGCCATGGCGGTGGGGGCTGCGGCATTCGGGCTGAACGGCCTCATGTACCCGATGCTGCTGTGCGCGGTCGGAATCATCTCCGCGCTGCTCGGCACGATGTTCGTCCGCGTGGGCGAGGGCGGCAACCCTCAGAGGGCGCTCAGCGCGGGATTGTTCTCCACCGGCGCGTTCATGATAATCGGGACGTACTTCCTGACCAAGCAGCTCTTTGGCGACATAAACCTGTTCTGGTCGGTAGTGGGCGGCGTGGTATGCGGAGTCATCATAGGCCAGATAACTGAGGTCTACACGTCGGCGGACTACGCTTCGGTCAAGGAAATAGCCGCGGCTTCGAACACCGGGACGGCGACGAATATACTCGCCGGTATATCGGTCGGCATGAAGTCAACGGTCGCGCCAGTCATTTTCATCTGCGCCGCCACGATGACAGGGGTCTATTTCGGAGGCCTCTTTGGAATAGCCTGCTCCGCTGTCGGAATGCTCTCGATCACCGGCATGGTCCTCTCGGTCGACGCTTACGGCCCGATAAGCGACAACGCGGGAGGCATAGCCGAGATGGCCGGTCTGCCCGAGAATGTCCGCAAGATAACAGACAGGCTCGACGCGGTCGGCAACACGACGGCCGCCGTCGGCAAGGGATTGGCTATAGGTTCGGCCACGCTCTCCGCCCTGGCGCTCTTCGTCTCGTACGCGACAGCCACGAAGCTCGAAAAAATCGATCTCATCGATCCTAATGTCATGGTCGGTCTATTCATCGGAGGAGTTCTCCCCTTCATATTCAGCGCCCTGTCCATCCAAGCCGTGAGCCGCGCCGCCGAGAGGATGATAGAGGAGGTCCGGCGTCAGTTCCGCGAGATTCCGGGCATTATGGAGGGCACCGCGCGCCCTGAGTACGAGAAGTGCGTCGATATCTCGACGGCAGCCGCAATAAGGGAGATGCTGATACCAGGGTTGATGGCCGTCGTAGTGCCCATCCTAGTGGGCAAGCTCCTCGGAGCGCCTGCTCTTGGAGGGTTGCTGGGCGGCTCCATAGTCACCGGGGTCATGATGGCGATATTCATGTCCAACTCGGGCGGCGCCTGGGATAACGCAAAGAAGTTCATCGAGGAGGGAAATCACGGCGGAAAAGGGTCCCCCGCGCACGCGGCAGCCGTAAACGGCGATACTGTAGGCGACCCGTTCAAGGACACCGCCGGCCCAAGCCTGAACATCCTGATCAAACTCATGACCGTGGTCTCGCTCGTGCTCGCGCCGTTGTTCGTCTAAACGGACCGCCCAGCCGCGAAAAAAAATGATAATCAAATCGGCCCCGCTCGTCAGCCAAGAGACAAGCGGGGCCGATTTGATAATCTGAGTATCAGGTTGTCTTGGGCATAGAGATGTATGAGCGATTCGATTCGTGGAGCGAGCCGCCGGTTCGCCATCCCGGGCTTGTTATCTGAGACAGCCCGATACTCATAAACATTTAAAGCACCACAGCCTCGATTTTTCCGTCCTGATTCCGTTGTATGAAAAAGTAGAGTAGAATAATAAGCCTTGGCGGAGGGCGCAGGATTCGAACCCGCGGTGGGTTGCCCCACAATTGATTTCAAGTCAACCGCCTTCGACCACTCGGCCAGCCCTCCAATCTTGTGATATTATACTTGCACCTCCGGATTGCGCAATATGCATTCTCGGGATGAAAATTTAGAGCATCTTTTGGGGGTTTGTCGTGTGACGAAGACCGGTGCACCTTTCGTACAGGTCTGTACGTTTCGCGTAAGATACAGCGAGACAGATACGATGGGGATAGTTTTCAACGCGAATTACCTGTCATGGTTTGAGGTGGCCAGGACCGAATTCTGCAGAAATTTCGGAAAACCTTACAGCTTTTGGGAGGCGAAGAAATTTTTTCTGCCGGTGGTGGAGTCCTACTGCCGCTACAAGTCTCCATGCGGTTATGACGACATCGTCTCGCTCTTTTGCAGAATGCCGGCAGAACATCTCAAGCCGCACAGCGTCCTGTTCGAGTACAGGATAACGCACGATACAGGCCGCCTTGTCGCCGAAGGGTGGACGAAACACGCGTTTGTAAACGCCGAGTCAAAGCTCTACCGAAAGGACAATGAGTTTCAGAAATGGCTGATGGAAGAGGCGGCAAAATATTGCGCGGAGTAGCGAGGTCCGGTTTCTCCCTCGTCGAGCTGGTCATAGTGTGCAGCGTCATAGCGATAGGGTGGGGAAGTTTTTCTCTGGTCGGCGGCGCTCAGATCGAACGTTATTCAAATCCCCTCTCCGACTACAACATCGATCGAGAGGTGGACCTTACGGTCTCGTGGCTTGGCAGCGTCATGCGCCGCTCCTTGACCCTCGCCGAGGATTTCGAGATCAGGACATCCTCTTACTGCCTGAATACGATAAAAGTAAAGTGGCTTATGGGCAATAAAGATGAAATATGGAACGCCGGCCAGATTCATTTCCAGTCATACAACGTTGCATCCGAGTTGGCTACCTCTTTTAGTTTCAGTCATTCATTCCAGACGTTTTCCCCCGCTTTCACCTTGGCGGTTTTTATAAAGGAAGGCGGCAAATTTGTGGACACCAGACGCAGGATAGTCGTCTCGGCCCACGGTCTGATAAGCGTCAGGAGGGATTGATTGATGGTCATGAAAACTTTTGATCCCCCCAACCGGCCGAGGAACGTGTTTCAAGCTCTCCGGGCATGAGAGCACAAGGGGCGCGGGTTGTTTCACCGCGCCCCTTGACTCTACTTCATTATCCAGTAAACGTTGATGGTCGCTCCTGGCGGCAGATCGATGTCACTTCCGCCTCTGTAGAGATCTCTGATCTGGATGAGATTGCTTGCGCCGCTTACCCGGCTCACGTTTCTCTGCCTCGGTTTTTCAATGAGGCTCGGGTTTTCCGCGAGAATATCATACCTGGCGATCAGACGTTTTCCGAACTTGGAATCGACGAGGTTCATGCCGGTGATCTTTATTCCCTCTAACGTGATGTATTTAACCGGGCCGCCATCGTCTCCATTCCAGAACTCACCGCCGCCGCTGGTCAGGTCCACCGCGTACAGCCGGCTGTCGCCGTTTATATTCCTGACCAATCCGCATACGCTCGCGTCGGTTGGGTCTATTGGTCTCCTCTGGATGAACGTCGGCACGAAGAGAACGCCGCCAGTGATCACCGGCTTTGCCGACACGTATTCGCGAAATTTAGTCTGCTTGTCCTCCTCCAGCGGAATGAACCAGCCGGACTTGCCGCCGCTCTTCTCGAGAGCGTCACTCCCCTCGCGCGTCAGCTGCTTCCAGTCGCCGCCCCTTATCGCCGTCCTGGAAATCGAGCAGTCATCACGGAACGCGAATATCATCTGCTTCTTGTTCGATATTATCCCAGCCGGATTGGAATCCGAAATTCTCGTTCCGACATCCGCCGTGCCTCCGGCCAGCCATACAGAGCTGTTGGATACGCTGCCGCATACAAGACCGTGCGGAACCGAATAATTATCCGTCGAGGAGATGGCTTCGTCATAGTTCTCCTGGAGCGTCGCGATCGTATCTATCGTCCATCGGTCCGGAGCCAGTGTCTCGACTGTCCCGCCGCCGTCGTCCTCCAGCTTCACCCTGAAGATATTCCCTCTGTTGTCCGATGCGTAAACCTTTCCGGCTCGGTAGTCATCCAGATCGGACCTGACGAGCGTTGGCGGCGAGACCATCATCCCCATGTAGGGCGCCTTGCCGGTGACGCCGCCGCCTATGCGGAGGTTTGAATTCACCGAGCCGCTTCCGAACGCCCTGATAATACTGCCGTCACTGGGGTCGAGGAACAGCAGCACCGCGCCCTCGCGCCCGTTGTTCGCAGGGTCGTAGGCGCTCTGCGTTCCTCCCGCGAGCGCTATGAAATTCTTTTGCTTGTCCGCGGCCCATCCGGTGACTCCCATAGCCGGTATGGGGCTGTTGAAGCCAAGGTTCGAGAATGCCGCTTCTTCGCCCGTTACATCCGCCGACGGGACGATCGATGGTTTCGTCATATCGCCGTACATGCTTATCTGCATGTCGCCGAGCTTTTCTCTGTACCACGAGAACTGAGGCTTCGAGGGATCGGTGAGGTCCGAGAACGCTGGATCGGCCAGTTTCAGCATATAGAGCCCGCTTCCGGCCTTGCCCATAGTTCCAAGGAGATATGTGCCCCATTCGCGGTTTCCCGCCGGGTTTCTGTCCTCATTCATGTCAATGCGCCTCTTCTGAAGCGAGCCATCCAGGATGTACGCCGGGTTCGATCTCAGGCCTGGCGTCGACTTTTCACCGCCGGCGACGTTACGCCACTGAACCTTGCCGTCTATCACATCCGTTTTAAGCGTCGCTAGACGCCAGGGCAGCAAAACAGGCGGGAGCAGGATCGCGTCCGTCTCCCTTCCCGTCTTGGGCTCTATGACGTGCAGGATTCCGTCGTTTCCCTGAGCATAGAGCCGCAGCTTGGAGTCATCCTGAACGTGCCGCGCGCCCCACTCCGCATACCCAGGGAGCGTATCGGCCGATTTCGGGTAATCCCCAAATTCTACGCCCGATTTGCCGATGTCAGCCAACATGCTCGACCGCATGTATTCAGCGGTCTCACCTGATTTTTTATAAGAGAAGTCATAGCCCTGGAACCAGCGGTAGAACGCCTCTTCCATGGGAGGCGAATACCCGCTTATGCCCAGGCCCGCCGCAGTAACCCTGGCGTCGGTCATTCCGAGGAGCTCCGCCAACCCGGCGCCGTTCCAGGCCATGAATCCCTTGCCGGCGCTGCCCTGGCCCCAGTATTTCAAATTTCTGCCGCCCCTCGAATTCAGCAGGTTCCGCCCGAGCTCCCAGTCCGCGGATACCGTCGTGTTCCCATCGCTGTCCTCAGACACGACGTAGCGCGTGAGCGCAGCGTCCCACTGGTTGCCTTCGATTATGCGGTAGGTCGTGGCGAACATATTCGAAGTGCCGGCCTCTCCCTCCATGGGCGGAGTCTTGGCCATAGCCCCGGCTCCCGGCTGCTGCACCTGGCTCTCGTTCACGGCGGCCAGAGCCGCTTTTATGTCCTCGAACAGCGTCTCCGTATCGTCGGCAAAAAACGGGACAATCTCAGAGCCCTCGTAGTCCGGGTCCTCGCCCCTGCCGGCCCTCGCCATGCGGGTGACGTTCTTCCTCATCTTTATCACCTGATCCCTCTCGGGGCCGGGATCCATCTTATCAGGGTCAGCCACGATGCCTATGACTATCGTCCGTATGGGTTTGTCTAGCTTGACCTCCTTCAGATCGTAGTTTCCGCTGGAATCCGTCTTAGGCGTGCCGTCCGCGTTGCGTTCGAGCATCGTGACCTTGTTGTCCCGCGTGTAGTCGTACAGGTTTTTGATGGCGTCAGCCGCGCTGTACCTGTACGCCCCCGGCACATCCTCCGGCTCGACCTCCTGTCCAGACGTTATCAGTATCACCCAGTTGTTCTCGCACGCCGATCTTATGGGGTATGAAACATCGTCGAGATCCTTCCATGTGACCGCGTCGCTTCCGCTGGCCCTGCCTCCCAAAGCAGCGTCTCTCTCGTCGTTGGGATATGCCTTGGAGACATAAACCTCGTTGCCCAGGGCATAGTTTCCCATATAATATTGTGTATTGTGATCCCACCAGCCCGCGGCAGCGCGCGAGATCGTGAAAGGGATGGTGAAATCGCGGAGCCCGTTCTTGAAGACAGGCGGCGAAAAGAAGTCCAGCACTGACCCGGCCGCCTCCCCGGAGCCAGCGTTGAAGAACGCCCTCGGTATGCCGGGCGCGTCGAGCTCCGCGCTGTACTGGTTGAAGTTCGCTATGTAGTTGACGTTCCTCTTCTTGAGCGAGTACCATATCCAGCCGTTGTCGGCGTATATCTGGCGGCTCAGATCCCACCCCGGCCTCGGGTCCGGGAATATGGCCTGCGGGAGGGAGAAGGAGCCGGCCGCGCCTATCTCCGGGTCATTGTAAAAGTGCCACTGTTTCCACCTGTTGGAGTGATTGGGGTATTTGGTTCCGACATCCTCCCCGCTGCTTGTGAGAAGAGGATCGACGTAATTTGTCCCGCCGCTCTTTATGTCAGCGAAGCCGTTGATCCAGAGCCTGAACTTGTCGGCGTGGCTTATCTCCATGCCAGCGACCTTACGGCCATCCTTGCCGATCTTCTCCCACTTGTGAGAGTAGTCGTTTATCGGCACGTGCAGCGACGCCCTGTTTAGGATTCTGTAGGACGATCTCCACCTCTCGCTCCACTCGCTTCCGCCCTCATGTCTCGGGTCGGTACTGTTCATCGAGTAGTTCAGGCCGATGGGAAGGTTCTGCCAGAGGATGATGTACTGCCCGTGTATACCGCTGAAATAGCGCAGGTGTCCCGTTATGGGCGACGTCAGAATGCCGTTCGTGTACCATTTCTGCCCGTATTGCGCGCCGGGATTCTTGTTTTTCTCTATTCCAAGCGGATTGAGCTTGCTGTCATACTTGGTTATTTCCACTGGAAAACGCGTTCCTCTCTCCCTCGGGCGGAACTCTCCGCCTTCGAAAAATCTGCTGGGCTTCAGCTTGCCGTCGGCGTCCTTCTTGAAATTGCCGGCCGCGTCCTTCTCGAAAAACCTCATGGAGGGCACGTTCGAGCCGTACGGCTCGACCCTGAATATGCCGTTCATGTCGGTGCGGCGGTATATGCCGGTGTGATTGTCATCATTGTAATGCGAGTTGTAATTCCCTGAACTGTCAGTGTTCCCATTTGCCGGGGACAGGAACGTGGTCGCCAGTCCGAATCTGATGCCCCTGAACAGGCTTTCGTCCTCCAGCAGACGCCAGAGCACCAGTTTCGTCTGATACATCCTGCTGTCGTTCGGCACAAGGTCCTCCTGCGTCCAATGGCTTGGCGGCACGGCCCAGTAAGCCGGGTTTTTGAACACGAGCGCGTAAGGGAAACCTTTGCTGGCGTTCAGGTTGTCGTACTTCCAGGGGGCGGTGTTGGAAACGCCCTGAGTGCCTGTGGTGTTCGTGTTCCAAATGGCTGAATAATCGGGTTTTCCTGGGACTCCTGTGAAATGAGTTTCAAGTTTGGTCCTCTGGCTCCTGTACGCCTCCTCGACCTTTTTCGCGGCGCCTGGATCCTTGAACGGGAAGTAGTAGTCGTTCTTGTTCAGCTCCAGTGTCTCAGCGGGGGTGCTTCCTCTTTTGAAGTTGTTCTCGGGCAGCCTTTCCCGGCCGTAGAGATTGCGTTCCTTGCGCATATCCTGGCCGGTCCAGGCGGGCGGCATCATCCCGATGCCGAACGTGGCGTGCCAGTTCGCTCTGTTGATATCGTCAAAATCCATTCCGTAGAGTCTCTTCGTCTCCTTCCAGTTGATCGCCTCCTCGTTGTTGTACCAGTCCCAATCCCGGATAGTCGTGGGCGTGACGCCTTTCGGGGTGTAGATCATGGGAGGTGTGGCCTCCACCAGAAAGAGCACGTTCGCCTTCCTCGCCCCTCCAGTCGTCATGTCGGTCTCGTCGAGCGCGGCCTCGGATTTCCGGATCGCCCTCGTTTTCATCTCATCGAGGGGAACGGGCTCGGCCCACGCCGGCAGAGCTGCCTGAGCAATAAATAACGCGAGGACCAATACCGTGATAAGCCGCTTAGAAAAATCATGTTTTTTAATTATCACGCTTTTCACCTTTTTCTCGTCTTCCCGCCGTAATTTTGCGGAAATCGCGTAGAGATAAGACGGCTGAACCCTTGCGGCTCAAGGGCTGCGAGGATTTCTTCCGTCAAGCGAGAATGATATTTTTTAAATGATATTTTTAGTTGAGGATTATTACGGATTATAATAAAATCTTTCCCGAGTATAACCCAACCTTGGAAGTGAATCTGCTGGAAGTCGGCAATTTGAACCGAAAATCTTACAAGATCTTACAAGCTATTCCGCCAGTCAATATATAACAGAAAAATCACATTGATGACGCAAGAAGAATACCCGGACATAATCGCCTTTCAAAACGGCATCCTGTCCGGGTTGCAGGGTCTAAGCCCTATTTGTCTTTATGTTATATCATAAAACTTGAGGAGTGTTCGACCTCCCTCAATCGACCATCACTGTGACCATCAATTTACACTCGATTTTTTATCGCTCGTTGTGATCGCAGATAATGGCAAGTCCCTTTGGGAATTTACTGGTTTATCGGATAAAGAGCGCTTGCCTCAAGCGTCTTGCCAGCGTCTCGGCCAGTTTGCCGACCGCGAAGCCTGTTACGGCGGCCGCCGCCAGGAGGAGCGGAAGATACGCGGCTATTGTCGGTTCGCCGGTGAGAACTACGACCGCCGCAACCTGCCCTATGTTGAAGGCGAAGGCGGACGCTGCGCTGATGGCAGGGATGCTGAGCGACGCGCCATATCTTACGTAAAGGATTACGGAGACGGGCAGGGACAGCATCAGGCCCGCCGTGCTGCAGGCGAGGGAGAACACGTTGCCGGAGAGGAAAAACGATAGGGACAGCCTGAGCGCCGTCACCGCCACTGCGCTTCCAGGGCCAGAGAGAATCAGGGCCAACAGATGAAAGACGTTGGCAATGCCGAGCCTCATGCCGGGGAACGGCAGCGGGAACCACGATTCCGCCACTCCAGTGACGATCGCCAGTGCGGAACAGAGGGGGATGAGAAACAACCTTCCTGTGCTTGATAAGCGCTTGCGTTCTGTGCCCATAATCAATAGGTCATGGAGTCGATGGGGCTCGCTTTGGCAGGGCCTCGCGACCTGACCCTCACTATCAGCCTGTGAGGAAGACATACTATAACATCGCCGTTGGAATCTATCGCCGGCATTCGAAGACAGTCTCCCCCCCTGCAGTCGGCTGAGATCATCTTGACGCCGCCGGGGCCCGCTGCCAGCACGTTGATCCCGCCGCCAGCCCTGATCTCGATAGTGGATTCGTCCTTCAGCGACTTCATGTCCACGCTCTCGACAACCTTGCCGTCCAGGACAGCCTCCAGCACCAGGTCCGAACCGCCGCGCGCCGTGAATAAAAGCAGTCCCGACGCCGCGCATGACGCCAGAAATATCACGGCCAAAACAGAGTAAAGAATCAGATCCCCTCTCTTCGGCGGCAAACCCATGTCAGTATACGTCCACGAACGTCAGCCGGTACTCGTCATCGAACATTTCCAGCGAGTCCCTGACTCCGGGCGTGGCGAGCACTTCCATACCCCTCTCGTCCGAGTCGAGGACAAATATGGCGTCGACTCCCGGGAGTATTCTGAGCAGATCCAGGGAACGGGCGGGGCCGATGACCATGAACGCGGTGGACAGAGCGTCCCCCTCCGCCGGATCGGCGGATATTACCGTCGCCGACAGAAGATCGCCCTCTATGGGAAAGCCCGTCGACGGATCGTATATATGAGTCCACTCCCTCCCCTCCATCTCCCATCTCCGCTCATAGACGCCAGCCGTCACGATCGACGTGTTGGCCGCCCTGACTGCGCAGAGCGGCGTTCCCCTGTCCTTGGAAGGGGACTGTATCCCAATCCGCCACGGGCGATCACCGTCGCCGTCTCCGACAGCCAGGATGTCCCCGCCCATGTTGACGAGGGCCGATCCGACGCCCTTTTCGCGGAGCAGGCGGCGGATCGACCACAGGGCATATCCCTTGGCTATGCCCCCGAGATCTATATTGGCGCCGCGCCTCTCAAGATACGCCTCGCCTCCGGAGGTCAGCTTCAACCCCTCGCAGCCAACAAGGGGGAGGGCGGAGGCGATGTCCTCCGATGAGGGCAGCCTGCCCTCGCCGGTTCCGTCACGCCATATCCTGGTGACCGAGCCGATCGTCGGATCGTAAGCTCCGTCCGTAAGCATGGCGACCCGGCGCGCCGTCTCCAGCACGGAGTACAGGTCGCCGTCGGCCGCCGAAGGGGAGATGCCTGCGTTTCTGTTTATCTCTGACAGGGGGGAGTCCTCGTTCCACATCGAAAATTTTTTGTCGAGCTCGCCTATCAGGGCAAAGATTTCGTCCAGAATGGCGTTGAGCTGGGGTTTGGGTTTTGCGGAGACGAGCGTCACGCTGACAACGGTGTTCATCGCGACGCCGTCTCTCGTCACAGTGCGAGCGCCGTCCATCGTGTCGATCAAAAATATTCCGATCACGCCCACTATGGATAAAACGGCAATCATGCCGATCTTACGCGGTCCCCTGATCATTGTCCCCCGGGAGGATTCCTCGTTCATCGTTCGTTGGCGCGTCCTTTCATGAACAGCAAGAGACGTATATCTTGGCGGCGGCCCCCGAAGCCGCCAAGCGGAAACGCTTCCGCATCATGCGGCCCCGGGGGCTGCGTAAGGTTATCAGAGCAGCAGTTCCGCTATCTGCACTGTGTTCAGAGCTGCGCCCTTGCGCAGGTTATCACCGACAACCCACATGGCTATTGCGCCATCGATTCCCGTATCCGCCCTTATTCTGCCAACGTACACCGGATCCTTGCCCTCGCAGTAACGCGGCCTTGGGTAGACCGAGTCTCCCGGTATGTCCATGACCTTGACTCCCGGAGAGCCGGCAAGAATCTCCTTGGTCTCGTCCGGCGAAATGCTCCGCCCGAAACTCGCTACAATGGACTCCGCGTGTCCGCGAAAAACCGGAACTCGGACTGCCGTGCAGCTGACCTTCAGGTCCGGCAGGTGCATGATCTTCTGTGATTCACGAACCAGCTTCCACTCCTCCTCGGTGAACCCGTCCTGATCGAACGCTCCTATGTGAGGCAGCAGGTCGAACGCTATCGGGTGCGGGTATACGAGGTTCTTGGGCGGCTCTTCGCCAGCCAGCAGGGCGCGGCTTCCGGCCTCCAGCGCCTCGACTGCCTCGTTGCCGGTGCCGGAGACCGACAGGTAAGTGGAATATGACACGTATTTCAATCCCGCGGCCTTGTGCAGCGGGTAAAGGGACAGCACGGACATCACGGTCGAACAACCCGGATTGGCGATGATACCCTTGCTGCGCTTTACGTCCCCCGGATTGACCTCCGGGATGACCAGCGGAACGGTCGGATCCATGCGCCATGCCGCGCTGTTGTCGATGACCAGGGCGCCGGCGTTGACGGCGACCGGGGCCCAGCGCCTCGATATAGACCCTCCCGCCGAAAAAAACGCCAGGTCTACATCGCAAAACGAGGTGTCGTTGACGGCGGTAACGACATACGATTCACCTCTGAACTCCACAGTGGTCCCCGCCGAGTGCTCGGATGCCAGGGGAATGAACTCTGAAACCGGGAACGACCTCTGTTCGAGGACCTTCACGATCTCCCTGCCAACAAGGCCGGTAACTCCCAACACAGCAACTCTTTTCGGCCCTTTTAACAGATCGGACATTTCAAACATCCCCCTCCTCTATGAAATGCGCGTGAAGCGCGCGAACGGCGTCGCCTGCCCTTGGCGAGGCGACAACACATGTGACCGCAAGGGCTGTCGCCGCGATCATGTCTATATTGATTCCCTCCCCCGCAAGGACGTTGAACATCCTCGACGGAACTTCGGGATGATTTGCTATCCCTGCGCCTACGATCGATACCCGGGCTATCTCCGTGTTGAACGATACGCCCTGCGCGCCAATGTTTTTCGCGAAATCGCGGCAAACCTCTATCGTGTCATCCAGCGACTCCTTTTTTACGAGGAACCCTATGTCGTTGAGCCCGCCCCTCATATTGTTCTGTATTATCATCTCTGGGCCTATGCTTCTGTCGGCCAGGCTGGAGAAGAGACGCCCGGCGACTCCTGGCACGTCCGGCACGCCCATCATGACAACCTTCGCGACGCCGGAGTCCTCCACGACGCCCTTGATCACAAGCCCCTCGCTCACAGGGTTACTCTTCACTATCCAGGTTCCCCCCTCATCCTCAAAACCGGATGCAACATATATCGGCACGTCATACCGCGCCGCGACCTCGACGCTTCTCGCCTGCATAACCTTGCCTCCGAGGATTGAAAGTTCCATGCACTCGCTGTACTCCAGATAATCCAGTCTCACAGGCGCTTTGACGATATCCGGATCCGAGGACAAAATTCCTCCCGCATCCTTGAATATGTGACACTCGCCGCCGATCGCGGCGGCCAGAGCGACCGCCGAGAGAACGGTTCCTCCCCTGCCGAGCGTGATAACGTCGCCGTCGTCGGTTATGGCCTGAAATCCGGTCACAACCGCAACCATTCCGGC
>JAISLO010000081.1 GCA_031290815.1 Synergistaceae bacterium
GATTTGGAGCAGACTCTCACTCCGATCCCCGACCCGCTTTTGAAGCGCTTTACAAGAAAGCCTTCAAAGCCGGAGAGATCATCGCCCGGCTGAGGCAGAAAGACCTTCGGCCTCGGAAAACCGTTCTTTGCGCAGAATTTTTCAAGTTCGGCCAAATTCCTGCATCTCCTGACCGATTCAAGAGGCGAAGAAAATACCCGCACACCGACTCTTTCCAGATCCGCAATCGCCTCCGGGCGGTTTTCTACCCCGGAGGCGAATACCGCGCCATCGGCGTTGAGCTCTGAGGCAATTTCCCCAAGCGGCGCTGATTTATCCAGTTTGCGCCACGACGCGATTTTCTTGAGGTCGCGGTCGCCGAACGCATCCATCGCGACGGGCTCATGTCCTGCTCTCGCGGCAGATTGAGCGACGGCCCGCGCGCTTGCGCCCAGCACAAGGATTTTCATCCTCTACTTCGCTGCCTCCCCCGCAAGATCATAGATGGCTTCGGTGTCAAGAATGAGCCCTTTCTCCTCAAAGAGCCTCGATATGGCAAGTCGGTGAATCTTCATCTTGAGCCCGCCGATGCCAATCGCTCCATAGACGATCTTGCCGTCCGTTTCGTGAGCCTGCCATAACATGTCGGATCCCTCCACGCCGAGAGGCGGCACAGCGTTCACGTCCGCCACGACTCTAAGCGTCGGATGCTCCCTCCACAGCTTTTCTGAGATGAGCTGAACCCCGGCCGCTCCGCAGCAAAGCGCCGCCACCGCTCCGTCCAATATCGGAGGTATGTCCTCGTCGCCCCTCATTACGGCGCACTCGGGGGATTTGCCGAAGCGGCGTCCTATGGCGTCAGACGCGCTCTTTGCCTTGTCGATATTCCGCGACGTGATCGTGACAGATGCCCCAAGCTTGAGCAAAAGCCCAGCGGCTCGCTGGCCGACCGGGCCGGTGCCCGAGAGAATCGCGGCCTTCTTTCCGCTCAGGGCGCAGACTGAAGCCATGTTATACACCGCGGCGGCTGATGTGGTGTTGCAGCCGTTCGGGTCGAACATGACAGAAACGTTAAGCGGCGCCCACAGTGTCTCTGTGACCTTTTTCAGCACCTTTTCGGCTTCCTCGACGCTTGAGCCGCCGATAAATATCGCGGTATCGCGCAAGTTCTGCGGCGAACGTGTGAACATGCATCCATGCACAAGCGCGGTAACGTTTTCCGGCGTCACCGCGCCATGCCTCAGCATTACGCAATCCACAGAGTCAAGCGCTGTTATGGCATCAAAGACGCTCGGCTGCAAATCGGAGTCAACCTGAAGCAGAATCTTTCGCATCTTGGATTCCCTCTTTTTTAGAAAGATCGCCGCCCCGGCTGGAATGGACGGGACAGGCGATCTCCCTCAGGTAATTTTAGCCTATTTCGCTATATCGTTTCTTTGCACTGGCAGTAGCCCTCGAATGAGCCGAGAACGCCCTTTGCGTAAGGCGCGCAGCGTTTGATAAGCGTACTGACCGCGCAGTCCTTGCAGCCCTTCATCGGAGCCCCGGGCACGCCCGGCTTGAGGGCCATCATGTTCGTCATGGCCGTGGCCGTGACGCACTCAGGAGTCAGGTAGCAAGGGAAGTCGGACAGGGACATGAGGGCAGCGAAGCGCTGGGTTATCGCGCAGGCCGGGTACGTGTAGCGCTGCGGGTTTGAAATGACCGGATGAGACGTAATAGGCGAAAAGTCTATCTCAATTCCCTTGATCTTCCCGCCGCCATCGATTATGGACTCCCCGCGCTTCAGAATGTCCATGAAATCGACGTTGTGCAACTCGTCGGCCTCTCCGCGCTTTGGGTTGATGGCAGCGTAGTTATGGAAGCGCTTGACGAGCAGGTCTACAAGTATCGGCACGTTAAACGCGTCGAGAGCGAGGACGCAGGCCGCGGCAGCGGCCGGAGCGCCTGTGGCAGCCGCCACGACGTCCCATCCGCTCTTGAACGCGCCTATTTCAAGGCCCTTCTTCAGCGTGGCGGAGAATACCTGCGTGACCGCCTCGTAGATAGCAAAGACCATGTCGTCCTTAAACATGTTGTACGCGGACTGCGCTATATGATGCCCTATGTCGCCGACGCAGTACGCAGGAACAGTCACGATGTTGGCCGGATGCACTCCGGCCTTGAATGCGGCCTCGACTACCGGCTTCATTTTCTTGCTGTAACCGTCCATATATTTGCCGAGGTCAAACGAGGAGTGCGCGCCGTGCCCGCCAAGGTTATGGGTAGACATCAGTTCCTTCTGGGCTGCTGTCGGCTGTTCATACAACCGCTGGAGCTGAGCCACCTCGGCCGCTTCCGCTTCCGCGGCCGTCTTTCCTGACTCTATGGCGGCCCTGAACGCCGCGCCCAAGCCGTAAGACGTGTTCATTCCCCAGGACTTGGAAGCAAGCAGCGTCTCCTTGTCCTTCTGCGGAATATCGAGCGGCTTTAAGATGCGGTTTACCAAGTTCGGGACGGAACCGACGGAGAAGCCGAAGTCCACCACGCAGGTAGGCCCGTACATCCCGCCATAGCGGCGGACCGCCTCAAGCCCGATAAGGGCCTTATTCTCCCCGATTGCGTCGATAAACTTCTTCGTGGACTTCTTGAAGGAGGGATCCAGCTCAAACAGGATCTCAAGGATAGGCGGAGTCTGGTGATGTTCTATAAATGGGTCATCCTCCGGGCGAATGGTGTCGGTAATCTCCTTTAGCACTTCATAGTGGGCGTTGACGGATTGGACGTGAAGGTCAAAAATCTCCTTGCTCTGACCGTCCGCCGGTTTCATGGCGTTTACGGCGTCGACATAGGGTTTGGCGTCCGTTATCTTAAATGTCCCGCCCCTTTTCTCCTTGATTACCGCGAAATCAGCCTCTGCCGCTCCGATACATTCCTTTACCATTTTTTCCTGCAAACTCATTCCTGACCACCCTTCCTCATTCTTCGAAACAATCGCGAAATTAAATGGAATAGCTACAAGAGAAGAACCGGCAACATTCCAACGACCTGCAACACCTCCCTCCCGAGCAAGCAGACACACATATTCCTGGACGGAAAGTCCAGCAATACGATTAGAATAATGAATTTAATCTAAATGTGACGTAATTAAAGCATAATGCCTATTTTGAATAAAGTCAAGTTTATTCGTTGTTCGCTTGTTGTTCGTTATCATTTAACAAGCTCTTTTGCTCCATATATTCCTCTTTTGTGTTGAAATTTTTGAGTTCAGCCGTCTGTTGAGGGGAAAGGTCGAAATATTTGATTCTGATCTTGTCATAAGCCAACGCGATCTTGTAACGCCCGTTTTCTATTTGTTCTTTGAGAATTGGTATCATGCTTTTGTGATATACGCCGCATAAAGAATGCACTCGCCCGTTTCCTTCACGGGCTACGCAGCACTGAAACCCTTCGGCGGCACGGCATATCTCGTCAATCAAAGAGACGCTCAAAAAAGGCGTATCGCACGCGGTGACGAAAAGATATTCATGTTCGCCGGCGACAAGGGATGAGTATATGCCCCCTATCGGTCCCGTCTCCCGGTAAATATCCGCTACGATCCTGGCATGGATCTTTTTGTATCTTTCTGAGTCGGCGGCCGAGATCATGACGTCGGGAAATATTGAGAGAGTCCGGAGTATCGTCTCCAGGAAATTTTTCTCCCCCAGCATCAGAAGCGCTTTGTCAGTTCTCATGCGACTGCTGCGCCCTCCTGCCAGCACGACGGCGCTCATCATTTTGGGGTAGGCGATATCAGCCATTCCAGCGAAAGAGACTTGAGTTTTTCCGGAGACGGATTGCCGGAGAATTCGTCCCACCCCGCGAGGGAGTAGTAAAGTTCTCTCGCCTCGTCAAAACTGCGCCTGTCGACCCGTGCCCCTTTCGACGGGCCGTCAGGCAAGGGCTCGAAAAAACGGCCCGGCAGGGTATCGTCTTTCTTCGTGAAGCCTTCCCTGGCGTTAAAATGCCGCATCATGTTGAGTTTCCTCTCCCCGATTTCCATCAGTTCCTCAAGCGACGTCTCCCATTTTATGCCGGACGAGGCCAGATCCAGGATATCCTCAGGCCCCAGAGCCTGCCAGCTCGGCCCCCATACGAACTGGCACATGCAGAGAGTATCGAGCAGAGAATAAAAGCGCTGAGTAAGAAGGGCAAAGCGCACTCTGGGCTCGTCCATCTCAATTTTACCCTTCCGAGTATTCGGTTTCTCAAAACTTTCGTCGCTCACTCCCAGAGACGAGAGCCATCTTCGGGCGGGAGTGCCCTTTTGGGAGAACAGCATCATGTCGTGTTCGCTGGATTGATGATCCGCCCCTCCCGGGTTGACGGCATATATTAAGCCCAAAGACGGTTTCAACTGGGGCATGTGAGCCGGAAGCTCCTGCCCCTTCGACGCGGGGACGAGATCACATGCCCCGCCTCCTATTATCTCAGCGGCTCTCCTGCTGCCCTCCGCCAATATGTCTCCGATGCCTTCACGTTCCGCTATCATCCTCATAAGCCTGTGAACCGATTCGGAATCCCCGAAAGACAGCTTCATTCCCGCGCCGTCTTCAGAGATCAGCCCTTTTGAAAAGCACTCTATGGCGAACGATATGGTCGCTCCGCATGAGATCGTGTCCATCCCGTACATATTGCATATCTGGTTCGATATGTTTATGGATTCGCTCGACGTTATCCCGCAATATGAACCCACCGCCGCTATAGTCGCATACTCTGGTCCTCCGTAACGTGATTCCACTTTGGGCGATCCGCTGGCGGTTCTTTTACATTCGATGGGGCAAGCGTAACATTTCCCTCCCCCCTTTGAGCCGATGTCATGAAAATCCGGGAACCAGCCGCTGCTGAAGTTGTTTTTAGGCAGATAGCCCATGTCGCGCAAGGGTTCCACGTTGCCCGGGGTGCCTCTTTTTCTGAAATCCTTCCAGAACGGATCGTTCAGCCTTTCCGCAACCCTGCGGTTTATAACGCTAAAAGCCTCCGGATCGGCAGGAGAGGGTTTGGGGGAACGGGACACCGCAAGGGCGCGAAGATTTTTGGAACCCATCACCGCCCCCATGCCTGTTCTGCCGTTTGCCCTGGAGCAGTTGTGAACGACGCAGGCGAATCGCACCAATCTTTCCCCCGCCGGCCCTATCTGCGCTATTTCTACGTTGTCCCCCAGTTCCGCGCGTATGATGTCTTCACCGTCGCCGGTAGTCGTCCCCCAAATATGTCCAGCCGGCCTGATCTCGACGTTTCCCTTCGCTATATGGAGGTACACAGGATGTTCCGATCGCCCGCTCACGGCTAACGCGCTGATGCCGGCCGCCGCGAACTCGGCGGGCAGGAAACCTCCCGCCTGGCTGTCGCCGATGCCTCCTGTCAGAGGGCTTTTGGCGGCGGCCACTATGCGGCTCAATCCGGCCGTCGGAAGACCGGTAAATGGGGAAACGGCAAAGACGAGCATGTTGTCGGGAGAGAGAGCGTCTGTCCCGGGGTTCATTTTCCCGAGCAAAAGGCGAGCGGCCAAAGCGGAACCGCCCGGATACAACCTGTACGCACTGCCGGGAATGATTTCCCGTCGTATGGATCCCCGCCCCAAGTCGACATTGAAAATAACGGCATCGGGAAAGTCAGAACCGCTCATCCGTAAACGTCTGTCTGGCGACCGCCGCAACGCCGGTCAGCATTTCTGTCACAGATAAGCCTCGATAATGAGTTCAGCGGCATTGCGGTAATCATCAAGACTGACATACCCGCACGGCCTGTCGCTGATTTCATGACGATACATTATCTCTATCCCCTTCATCGATAATGCCTTATTTATAACATATTTTACTTGAGTTGCCTAATATTTAGTTTTCATACACACCCTAGGAGTAGGAAACGGCGGGCGAAATCGCAGGCAATGCCGGTTTGGAAAACCTGTCGCTGAAAGAGTATGATGGATAAGGTGAAACAACGCTTTGGCCGATAATTTGGGGAGGGGTGGCGTTATGAATCATCTCGAAGAACAACTAACCGCGGAATTGACCGCTCGCGGTGCGGCGATTGTCGCTTTTGGCGATATTACCGCGCTGCCACCAGACGCGCGCGGCGGTTTGCCTGTCGGCGTATGCGTCGCGGTGAAATACCCGAAAGAAGTCATACGCGGCATATCATGCCTGCCGACGGCGGAGTATCACGACTGGTACAATCGGCTGAACGAACGGCTTGACGCACTTGTCACATACGGCGCGGAACTGCTGCGCGGCAAAGGATATGAGGCAATCGCGCAGACGCGGAAGTGCGTTGGCTCTGGCACAACGGAGAACAATACGGTTTTGCCGCACAAAACCGTTGCGACGCGCGCCGGAATCGGCTGGATCGGCAAATGCGCGCTGCTCGTCACGGCGCAATACGGCTCAATGATACGCCTGTCGAGCATACTCACGGACGCGCCGCTTGACTGCGCCGAGCCGGTTGACGAGTCGAAATGCGGCGGCTGCGGCGCGTGCGTTTCCACTTGCCCGGCTGACGCCGTATCAGGCGAGTTGTGGCGCGTTGGCGTGGAACGCGAGGTATTTTTCGACGCGGTTAAATGCAGAAAAACCGCGAGAGAGCGAGCCACGCTCGGCTTCGGCGGTAGCGTGACAATATGCGGCAAGTGCATTGAGGTTTGCCCATACACGCGGAGGCACCTTAACGATGACGGACAATAACTTGAAAGAAACGGGAGGGGCATTATTTATTTCAAAAAAAAAGGACTCGGATTGTGACCGAGAAATCGCTTGAGGCTGCGGCTCCGGCCGGAAAAATCCCGTTTAAGACGAACCTGGCCTACGCGATAGGCGGGTTCCCGGATTTTTTCCCGTATAACCTCTTCTATATTTATTTTCTGTTTTTCTTCACGGACGTGGCTGGATTCAGCCCCGGCATGGGTGGCACGATCTGCATGATCGTCATCGTCTGGGATGCCGTGACTGATCCGCTCGTGGGCTATCTGTCCGACAACGCCAGATTCAAATCAGGCAGAAGAAGGCCGTTTATGGCGGCGGCGCTCATCCCGCTTGCCATTGCCACTGTCATGCTCTTTACGTCTTTCGACATCAGCCCGGCCGGCGGCTTTTTCTACTACCTGGCAGCGGGCCTTTTGCTCTGGACCTTTTACACGATGTACGACATCCCGTATTACGCCCTGGGCGCGGAGCTGACCGATGATTTTGACGAGCGCGGGAAGATGCGCATCCTGCTGGGGGTTCCGATTTTCATAGCGGGATGGCTCGAGTACGCAGGGCCGATGTTCGTCTGGGACTGGGTGTCGAAACTGGGCAGGGAAAAATTTCTGTGGATGAATTCAGATCAGTTTGCTTGGTTTCTCTCGGTCGCGATACTGGAAATAATTGCCGTCGTCTGCGGCTATTATTGCATCCGCAAGACCAAAGGGACGGAACTCATCGACAGGGATCCGGAGCAGGCCGCGCTCTGCATGACAAGCGGCGCGCAATTCTTTAAAAATTACGTCGAGCTGTGCAGGATCCGGCCTGTGAAGTGGCTTTGCCTTTTTTCCGCCGCGGGTAGCATTGTCTTTTCGGTGGCGCAGGGCAGCTTCGTGTACCTGATGGCAAATAATTTAGGGCTTTCCGAGACGATGCAG
>JAISLO010000082.1 GCA_031290815.1 Synergistaceae bacterium
ACCCCGAAAAAACGATTGGCAGCCTCATCGACAAGCAAGGCGTTTCCTTAAATAACGGCGCATAAAGATTGTAAGGGTTGAATCGAATAATGAATGGGCGAATGTGGATGTAGGGGTGAATAATTATTCGCCCCTACCGATCACACAACCCATACAACGCCCACACGGCACGTCGCGTACCATTGATTCAATTGAGCGTGGGTTTAAAATAGGCGTCACAAAACAAATAGGACGTTCTGTCCGGCAACGCAATTATTATGAACACATCATTCGTGATGATGATCAGCATTTTAGGGGAAGGCTAAGAACATATTATGGCGACGTATCTGATTGACTACGAAAACCCTGCGGGCAAAGCGTTCATCTGTTTTGCCGACAGTTACAGCTTGATCGCCTGTAATCACCTGACCGATTTCACTAAGGAGCGGTACGGCAAAGAGCCGTGCTTGAATTTTTGGACAAGCGTAAAAAAGTATGATTACAGGCAACCTTGTAGTTGTAATAAGGTGGTGTTGTTTTACAGCGTCAATTCTCCGCAAGCGAACATTGAGGAAGTCAAGGCAAAGTGTACCGAAACATATGAATATGTCCCGAACGGGATAAAGCACGGTTTGGATTTTCAGCTTACTGTATATTTGGGCGGACTCATTTACCGCGATGACGGAATGCCGTCCGATTCGATATTTTATATTGTCAGCAGGGACAAGGGCTTTGTTTCAGCACTTCACTTCTTGGAGGAAAACAGCAATTTTTGCGGTCTGAGTTTCGATTTACTGTCAAGTGAAGACGATTTCCTAAAGGCGTTAGTGATCGATGAGATTAATCAATTGAATATTTACGGTTTGCTCTACGAGCCAAATGTGAAGGAAGATTTACAATCTGTGGTTAAACATCAGGCCGAGGCATCAGAAATGACGTCGACGATAATGTCCGCATTTTTTGAACAGACCAATAGGCAGAATTTACACAATAAAATACAGCGGATTGTTGGAAGCGGCGCAAAATGTAAGCAAATATACCAATTATTTCGACCGTTGTTTGATATTTACCGGAAGCATCGTAAAAAAATCCATACGATTTCATCGTGACGGGAGCCGATACTTGAATATGTGCACGGCATTTGAAAGAACCGAAAACGCTGAGGAGATACACAAGATGTGCGTCATGCCCGGCGTGATGGAAAACATTTTGTGAATGGCGAGCGAGCGTGTCTCGTATACCGATGAATTTATCCGCAGCCTGTCGCAGAACGACCATGTTTTGGTTGCCGAGGTAGAGGGTGGGAATCGCCGTGCTTCAGGTTTCGGTTCGGAAAGGGCGCGTTTGCGTCAGGTATGAAAATCATGCCCTGGGTTATAATTGATGGAGTGCGAGAATTGCGCTCGTATGCCGTATAATACCGGTGTATATTTTGTTCTTTATCGAGGAGGGGTTGTAATGGTCAATTTACCTATAAGCACGGTCATGTCCAACCTGCGTTCGTCCGTCGACGAGCTGCGTGACAGTCTTTGACCTGCCAGGACTCGAAGCTAAATCGGCTCTGCTGACGAAGGAGACTCTCGAACCAGGATTCTGGGAGCGGGGCGGCGCAGGTTCCGTATCGCGCGAGCTTGCCGCGGTCCAGACCCGCATCGGCAGATGGCGTGATCTGGAGCGAGAGCGGCTCGAAATGGAGGCTCTGGCGGAGATCCTCTCCGAAGAGGACGACCCGGAGCTGAGCGCCGAGTTCTACGAGAGATCCGCTAAACTCGCCAAGTCAGTGGAAGCGGAGCGGATATACGTCCTTCTCGACGAGGAGCACGATATCTCGCCGGCGATAGTGACGGTTCACGCCGGCGCCGGCGGGCTCGATTCGCAGGACTGGTGCGAGATGCTTTACCGAATGTATCTGCGCTGGGCGGAGTCCAGGCGCTTCGGCGTCAGGGTGCTCGACGAGCTGAGAGACCAGGAGGCTGGCGTCAAGAGCGTCACGTTCGAGGTGAGCGGCGACTTCGCATACGGATATCTTAAAGGGGAGCAGGGGGTGCACAGGCTTGTCCGCATCTCGCCCTTTGACTCCGCAAAGCGCAGGCACACCAGCTTCGCGTCGGTGGAGGTGCTGCCAGTGATACCCGAGAGCGTTGAGGTGGACATACGCCCCGAGGACCTGAAGATGGACACGTTTCGTTCCAGCGGCGCAGGCGGACAGCACGTCAACATGACGGACTCCGCCGTGAGGATCACGCACCTGCCCACCGGAATAGTCGTCAGTTGTCAGATCGAGCGCTCGCAGCACATGAACAGGGCGACGGCCATGGGGGTTCTGAGGTCCCGCCTGTTCGAGAGGACGCTTCGCGAGCGCAGGGAGCGGATAGAATCGCTGCAGGGAGAAAAACGCGTCATAGCGTGGGGCAGCCAGATCAGGTCCTACACGTTGCAGCCGTTCCAGCTCGTCAAGGATCACAGGTCCGAGTGCGAGATCGGCAACGTCTACGCCGTCCTCGACGGAGACATAGACGAGCTGATAATGGCTTATCTCAAATTTTTGAAGACCGGACTCACGAGCGGCCGGGCGGATTCGTCCTCTGCCGCTGGTTTGGCCGATGAGGAGTGATGTTTTGAAGAGCGATGCCGTTTCACGGATTTGCGCCGCCCTTTGCGTGTTGGCGCTGCTGCCAGCCCTCGCTTTTGCCGAGCCGTTCGGCGAGTCCGAGCCAAACGAGCCGATGGCAGGAAAATACATGCCATTCGTCCCCACCGATCCCGTAATGCCCATATCGCGAGTGAAACCTGGCATGAAGGGCGAGTGCCGCACGGTTGTCCGGGGAACGAAGGTCGTCGCGTTCGACGCGGAGGTGGTGGATGTAATCCCGAACCAGGGGAATCCCAGGCATCTCATCCTGGTGAGGGCCAGCGGTCCGCTGATAGAGCAGACCGGCGGCATAGCGGCAGGCATGAGCGGCTCGCCGTTTTATATAGGAGGAAAGCTGGTGGGGGCGATAGGTTATGGCTGGCCGTTTTCGAGGCATGACCTTGGGCTCGTCACTCCGATAGAGGACATGATAGCGCTGTGGGACAACCCGGAGATGATACCGTCTTTCGAGCCGGCCCCTATCATTCCGGACAAACCGCCGGTCAGGAGCGGGGATGAGAGCCTGCCCAGTTCCATGGACAAGCTGCTGGAGAGGCTTGCGGCGTCCGATGACGCCGAGCCTGGAATATCGGACCTTGTGATAACTTCATCTGACGTCATGCGGACATCCGATGACGTATTGGCCGCTCCCCTGTTCGTCTCCGGCGTCTCATCCAGGATGGCCGGAAGAATGGGCGAGATCCTCGGAAGGGAGGTCACGACCTTCGGCGGAGGTTCGTTCTCGGGAGGCGGTTCGAACGAGGCAGGCGGTTCGAAGATGGCAAAGTATGACGCTGTTCTGAAACCAGGCATGGCGGTCGGCGCGTCCATTCTGTGGGGAGACGTCGAGGTCAGCTCGATAGGAACTCTGACAGCCCTGTCCAAGGACGGCAGGTTCATAGCGTTCGCGCACCCGTTCCTGAGCCTGGGAGCTACGTCGGCTGTTCTGACCGAGGCCAGCATATCGAGCGTGGTGCCCGGCCTGCAGACGCCGTTCAAGCTGGGCACGACCGGCGATATCATCGGAATAGTCACGCAGGACAGGCCTCAGGGCATAGGGGGAAGGGTGGGCAGATTTGCCCCTGCCGCGAGCTGCGCCGTAAACGTGCTGGATGTCGACTCGGGACGCAGGTATCAGCGCAGATTTCAGGTCCTGCAGGACATGTACCTGCTATCCAAGCTGATGCCGGCTGCCATAGTGGGATCGATAGAGGATCTGTGGGGCAGAATTGGGGGAGGTTCCGCCAAGATAACGGCGACGTACAGCGGAAAC
Organism: Synergistaceae bacterium; assembly: GCA_031290815.1. Classification (GTDB taxonomy): domain Bacteria; phylum Synergistota; class Synergistia; order Synergistales; family Synergistaceae; genus JAIRWR01. The sequence continues at coordinate 3,885 of JAISLO010000082.1, forward strand.
GCTCTGCCAGGCGGGTGGAAGCGCACTAACGTCTTCGTGTCGGATAAGGACGTAGCGAACGATATGCTGGCGGAGTTCAACCTGATGACTCAGGTGTTCGCGGTGAACCAGTTTCAGGAACTGCGTCCGTTCGGCGTGAATGTCGAGGTCGAGCTCACTCAGATGCCGAGGGTGCTTTACATCGACGATGTCGAGACCCCAAAAGGCCCCTTCCACCCCGGCGAGCGCGTGTCGTTCGACATAACGCTCCGTCCGTGGCGCAAACCGCCGTTCATCCGCACATACTCCCTGGTCGTGCCGGAGAAGGTGACGGGCATCTGCGAGCTTCTGATCCGGGGCGGAGGCATAGCGGAGGAGAACGCGGAGTACATGGAAGCGGCATGGCGCAGCATCAGCAGCCTGCCGATACTCCTCAAGGAGATAGACGCGAAGGAGACCAACGATCAGATAGTCCTGGAGATCCGCGGTCAGGAGGCCCTGGCCGACCAGATTAAGAAAGCGCAGAAGGGCGATCCAGAGGATCTCATGAACGACAAGCTGAAGAGCGAGATTCGTGAGGAGAAGATGGCGGAGGGCTCGATGCGGATAATCAGGACGAACTACTACGTTGACGGCATAATCCACAGGCTCATCAAGGTGGAGGGCGGCATACCCGACGGGCAAGACGAAAAGGAGGAGGACACGTAAAGAGGGGGCAGATTTAACGATAAGCCGGAGGCCGTCATCACTTGTTCGCGAAGAAAATTACCCAGATCGAGCCGCAGTAGCCTATGAGAAGGGCCAGACATACCGCGGCGGATAGCATGTCCTTTGCCCTGCGTATCTCCTCGCGATATGTGGCGCCCAAGATGTGATCCATGAAGATCTCCATGGCGGAGTTCACCAGTTCCAGAGTTATGGGCAGCAGGCAGGCGAGAAATACCAGAAAGACCTGAGATCCATCGCACTTGAGCAACACGGCAAGGAGTACCGCGACCCACAGCGCGACCGTCTCCTGCATTATCGACTTCTCCTTCAGGAACGCGACTCGAAAGCCGTTGAGGGAGTTAAGCGTCTTACGAAAGATGCTCGAGTTTTTCCAGTCCTGTGTCGCCAGCGCGGCACCTCCTCTTTTCTCTTTTCAGTCGATGACCTCCAGCGAGTGCACGGCTACCGAGTGGAACTCGTCGTGCGCGCCGCAGTCCTCAATCCCGTACCTCTCCCGCTCCTTCTCCAGTATGTTCCTGACGCGCTCCGCGTCCTCCTTCGCGACGGGACTGTCCCCTATCGAGCGGTCGATCCACTCGATTGCCTGGCGCGCCATCTCGTAACTCTCGGCGGAGTTTGCCAGGCGATAGTAGACCCATTTGCCGTCTTTTTTTCCCTCGATAAGACGCGCATGCTTGAGGATGGAGAGATGCTTGGACGTAGTCGACGGGGACAGGTCCAGGAACGCCGTTATCTGACACACGCAGAATTCGCCGTCGCGGAGTATCATCAAAATCCTGACTCTGTTCTCGTCAGACAGCGCCCTCGTTATGTTCATGAAGTTCATGAAAGGCATGTCGACCATCATCTCCTCCATACATATATATTTTATCAAACTCGGGCGCAACCGCCAAATGCAATTTGAGCGCCGTGCCGGCCGGTACGCGAAAGCTGCGGAAACACCGTTTCGGCTGCTTGAAATCAGTGACTTCCCAAGGTCAGGCTGTCAAGTCCGATACTCAGGTTTTGCACGAACGTCCCGCCACTTATGTGCTCCACCACTATCTGGATCAGCTCCACGTCGCCCAGACCTCTTCCGGATGCCGTCCTGCCGCCTGCAGAAAATCTCGTCGCGTTCTCCTCGACGATCGAGTCGACGGTTCTTCTGTCCACCGCGTCGTTGAATATCGCCCTTATCTGAGCAACATCGGCGCTCTTCAGCGACGGAGGAAACGAGAGAGGCGCGCTCAGGATGAACGTGCCGGCGCCGACATCGACGCTCCTGCTCCACTGCGACGGGGAACCGGGGACGACGTAGATCGTTCCGTCGTATTTCGGCTCGTCCCGCGCTGTGCTGTCGTCGTCCCCTCTGATTTCAATCCATATCGGGGGCACTCGAGACTTGTCCTTCTGCGGATGGCTCGGGAGGCTCGGGTGCGCGGGACGCTCCGGACGGCTCGGTCTTCGGGGAGCCTCGACCCGCTCCGCCGCATATATGGGCAAGGCGAGGAGGACGGCTGTCAGGACAAACAAGATGATTTTCCTCACTTCAATCACCTCCGGCCATGTGCAAACAATTCGAGGTTTTAATACCAGTTTGAAATCAGAAGCCTAAAGTAAAAGATTTTTACGACAGTGTTTATGCTGCGTCATCGCGCCATCAACGCCCGGTCGAAATCGAACCGGTGTAAATCAGCATTCCCCTAGGCCTATCACAAAAAAGGAGAGCGGACTCATCCGTCTCCTTGATTTTTGCCCTGTTTTTGTGAGGAACACGCCGGTCAGCTTTCGTCGCTGGTCTTCAATATCTGCTTGCCGCGGTAATACCCGCAGCTTCCGCAGAGCCGATGCAGCTGCACAACCTCTCCGCAATGCGTACAGACCGAAACCTCGGGCGCTCTCAGCGATCCGAGGAACTTCGCCTTTCGGTTGTGAGTGCGGGCGTGCGATATCCTTCTCTTTGGGGTTGCCATTGTCCTTTCCCTCCCTTGCGCTTTCCGTTGTCTCTTATTTCTTTGCTTTACAACTCACGCGCCCGCGTGGGGCGTGACGTTATGGCACATTGAGTATACGCTTCAACTCACGCGTCCTTGAAGGATCACCCAACCCTCAGTCCGCCTTGAAATTTCGGAGGACCTCAAGTCGAGGGTCCGCGTCGTCATTTCTGCAACCGCAGTCCCCCTCGTTCAGGTCCTTCCCGCATGAAGGGCATAGGCCCCTGCAATTCTCCGAACAGAGAACGCCCTCGGGAAGGTTCAGCAACAATACCTCCCATATATATGGGGATATGTCGAGCTCCGCCTGAAAGCTGTCTATCGGGATCACGTCGACATCCCCGTCGTCGTCGTCGTCATCCTCTGCCGAAACTGCGCGCCCCCTCCCGCCGGAAGGCGTCTCCGAATGAACCGGACGCAGACTAAAAAGATACCTCAAATCGCCGCCAATTGCAAGCCCAGTTTGCGTAAGACAACGCGAACAGGGGAGAGAGATCTCCGAACGCACGGCAACAGAGGCGAGTATCCGCTCGCCGGCGTACCCCGCCGAGAACACCGCCGTTATCGGAGACGTAAAGGTATATAACTGTCCCCAGTGTTCGATCGTTCCGTCCATCGGCAGTTCAAATCTGTCCTCGAATGTGACGCCGCTCTTTTTTATGAGGGAGAGCCTCACGCCGCAGTTCCATTCCGGGGGAGGCGCAGTGTATCTCTTCATTACACACCTCCGTAAAATTCGCGTCCCTTCTATTTTCCAGCCAGGCGCATCGTGTCGCGCGCGATCATCAGTTCCTCGTTCGTCGGGACGACCATTATCTTCACCTTTGAGTCATCCGCGTTGATGAAGGCCTCCTTGCCGCGCAGGCCGTCGTTCTTGGAGTCGTCGATCCTGACGCCCATGAATTCGAGGCCGCGCACGATCTCTCGCCGCGTATAGTCACTGTTTTCTCCGATTCCAGCCGTGAAGACTATGGCATCCACTCCGCTCATGACCGCCGCGTAGCTCGCTATGTATTTTTTCACAGATTCGCACAGCACATCGGATGCCAGCATCGCTCGGCTGTCGCCCTTCAACGCCGCATCCTGGACGTCCCTGAGGTCGCTGGAAATCCCCGATATCCCGAGCAGCCCGCTCTCCTTGTGGATAATATCGCTGACCCGCTTCGGGTCTCCCTCGCGCTCCAGCAGGTAGAGGATGACGGACGCATCCACATCGCCGCACCTTGTCCCCATGAGGATACCCGGAGTCGTGCCCATGCCGAGGCTCGAATCGACGCTCTTGCCGCGGTCGACCGCTGTGATCGAGCTCCCGTTGCCCAGATGACAGGTGATGATCCTCAGTGATTCGGCCGGCTTGCCGAGCAGGACGGCGGCCCGCGACGAGACATATGCGTGGCTCGTGCCGTGGAAGGAATACCTGCGAACCTTGTCCTTCTGATAGTACCTGTAGGGGATGCCATACAGATACGCCTTGGGCGGCATCGTCTGATGAAACGCCGTGTCGAAGACCGCGGCGTTGGGGACGCCTGGCATGGCCGACTCCATTGCGCGGATGCCCATGAGGTTCGCCGGATTGTGAAGAGGAGCGAGATATGTGCAGTCCTCAATGTCCTTTATCACGGACTCGTCCACCAGCACGGACCGGTCATTCTTCTCCCCTCCGTGAACGACGCGGTGTCCCACCGCCCCAAGCTCGTCCAAGCTCTTCAGCACCCCTGACTTGGAATCCAGCAGCATCTCCAGCACCAGCTTGATCGCGAACGTGTGGTCCGGAATGTCGGTCTCGCGAATCGTGGGCTCATCCGAGGCCCTGTTATGCTTTATGCGCGAACCCTGGATGCCTATTCGTTCGACGAGTCCCTTTGCGAGGACCGATTCATCGGTCATGTCGAACAGCTGATACTTGAGAGAAGAGCTTCCGCAGTTCAAAACCAGTATTTTCATTTGCCCCACAACCTCCTTGACCTCTCAGCCTCTCTCGCTCATAATTTTATCAGCCGGAGCGGCGGAGGGATTTGTTGAATATTATGATCGCAGCCGGAATTGTCGCCGAATATAATCCCTTTCACATGGGACATCTATATCATATCAGGAAAACGCGCGAAAGTGCGAGAATTGACGCCATTGTCGCAGTGATCTCGTCAAACTTCGTGCAGCGAGGCGAGCCGGCAATTGTCGACAAGCGCGTCAGGACGCTCATGGCGCTCTCCTGCGGCGCGGACCTGGCGCTGGAGCTTCCAGTCGCGTTCTCCAGCCACAACGCCGGCCCGTTTGGGAACGCTGCAGTCGACATCTTGGCGGCCACGGGCAGGGTCTCCTCGATCAGCTTTGGAATGGAGGACCCGGACCGCGCGGACGCCGAGCTGCCCGGCATGGCGGATATTCTAAACGATGAGCCCGAGGAATTCAAACTCTCGCTGAGGAAAAAACTCTCTCTGGGTTATTCGTTCGTTCAGGCAAGGAGCATGGCCCTGGATGAGATGAAACCGGGGGCTCTTGAAATCCTGAAGCGGCCCAACAACAATCTCGCCCTGTCGTACGTCAAGCGGATCAGGGAGATGCGTTATCCGATCAAGACCATCGCGATACAAAGATTCGGCGCCGGCCACAACGAGGGTATCGCGGAGGGCGCCGGGGCGGCGAGCGCTTCCGCCATACGCGGGCTTGCGGCGTCCGGTGATGTCGAAGCGGCGTGTTCGCTCATGCCCGACCAAAGCGCGGAACTGTTCCGCGAGGCATGTGCGTCCGGACACGCCGCACGCGACGGATCCAGGTTTTGGACCGCATTGAGACAGGCGATTATAAGGGCTAAAGCGCGGGATTTAGCCAAGATGGCCGGTATGAGCGAGGGCCTGGAGAACAGGGTGGCCGACATGGCGTCAAGGGCGGAATCATACGAGTCGTTCGTGGACTCCTGCACGAGCAGGCGTTATCCGAGGGGGCGCATTCTGCGGCTCTGCGTCCACATCCTCCTGAACTTGAGCCAGGAGGAGAGCATGGACTTTCAATCCCGCGGACCTGCCTATATCAGAGTGCTTGGCGCAAATCGCGTCGGCAGGAATCTCTTGGCCGAGATGAGGCAGAC
>JAISLO010000083.1 GCA_031290815.1 Synergistaceae bacterium
CATCTGAGGTTTTTTTTTGAGGGATAGGATTTTAAAAATCTGGCTTGGACTCGCCAGAAGGAATCGGCGGGTCTTATTGATGGATTTGTGCCTCCTCGCGCTCGCGATGTACCTCGGCTTCGCGTTGCGTCTCACGTTGCTTTTGGCCCCTGGTTTCCATGACGACCTGCTCGTCTCCGCGGCCGCTTTTCCGGTCTGCGTCGTCGCCTCGCTTTATCTCGGAGGCGCGTACAAGGTCCACTGGCCGCAGGCCAGCGTGGAGGAGTACGCTAGGCTGGCGAGGAGTTACGTCATGGGGATCGCGGTCTTTTTGTGCTTCAACTTCTTCATCAAGTCACTCACCATACCGAGGTCCACACTGACAATAGCTCTCCTTGCCGGAATCATCCTGATAGGAGCCATGAGGGCTTCGTGGCGGCTCTCAGAGCTCTCGCTGTCGTCGCACGACTCCCGGAGCGACGACGCCAAACGAGCCATCATCATCGGAGCAGGCGAGGCTGGAGCCTTCATAGCCCGCGATCTCCAGCGGCGTCATTCGGACATCATACCCCTTGGATTCATCGACGAGGACCGGGCAAAGCTGGGGAAGTCGATTGCCGGCCTGCCAGTCCTGGGCGGGGACGAATCCCTCTTCGAAGAGGCTCACAGGCTTGGCGCTAACGTCATACTCATGGCCATTCCATCGGCGAGCGGCGCTCGGGTGCGCAAATACCTGGACATGCTGTCGCGCCTCGGGGTCGAGGTCAGGGTCCTCCCAAGCCTTCACGAGCTGGCCGACGGCGATGTCGGGGTCGCTAAGATGAGGTCCGTGGAACTCCAGGACCTCCTGAGAAGAGAGCCGATCGTCCTGGACGAGGCGGGGATAGGAGCGGTGATATCCGGGAGGAGGGTGCTCGTGACTGGGGCCGGAGGGTCAATCGGGTCGGAGATATGCGCTCAGATCATGAAACATACCCCCGCCGAACTGCTCCTGCTCGGGCACGGCGAGGATTCCATATACAATCTGATTCAGGGGATCGCGAGGGCGGGCGGCGCGGGAACCGTCCCTCACAGGCCGATAATCGCCGATATCGCCGACTGGGACACCATGGAGCGGGTCTTCCGCGCCAGCAGCCCCGATGTGATCTTTCACGCCGCGGCCCACAAGCACGTCCCCCTGATGGAGGATAACCCTCGCGAGGCGCTGAGGGTGAACTCTCTCGGTACGTGGACGCTCGCCCAGCTCGCCGGGCGGTTCGGCGCCGAGAGGTTTGTCATGATATCGAGCGACAAGGCCGTCCACCCGTCGAGCGTAATGGGGGCGACCAAGAGAATAGCGGAGCGCCTGCTCTGCTCCGCTCAGGCCGCATACGTCAAAACGGCGTTCATCACCGTCAGGTTTGGAAATGTGCTGGGCAGCAGAGGGAGCGTGGTTCCGCTTTTCGAGCGTCAGATCGAGGGAGGGGGGCCAGTGACCGTGACGCACCCGGAGATGAGCCGTTACTTCATGCTGATTCCGGAGGCGGTGAGCCTCGTCCTCCAGGCCGCGTCGATGGGCCGGGGGGGAGAGCTATACGTCCTGGATATGGGCGAGCCGGTGAACATCCTGGAGATGGCGGAGACGTTGATACGCCTCCACGGCAGGGAGCCGTACAAGGACATCCCCATACGCTTCACAGGGATAAGGCCCGGGGAGAAGCTGCATGAGGAGTTGTTCTACGACTCTGCCCACGTTGGCAGGACAGTTCACTCGAAGATATTTCTCTCGACCCTGACCGACGAGCGTGACGGGCTCATAGACGAAGTCAAAAGACTTCTCGCGCACGACGCGGACACAGCATCCATGAGGGAGAGGATATTCTCCCTGTCGGCGCTTGCCGGCGGATAACCAAAGATGCAGGGGCGAATAATTATTCGTCCCTACCGACCACACAACCCATTATATAAAGGATTAATATGCTGAAAATACAGGAGGTTTTGCGCTTTGACAGAGAGAGAAGACTATAAAGTGGCAGATATGTCCCTGGCAGCGGAGGGACAGGTCAGGATGGACTGGGCGTGGCAGCACATGCCGGTCATGCGCCTTATCAGAGAGCGGGAGACCGAAGGCGGGCGGCTTCCATTGAAGGGACACACGATAGCCTGCTGTCTCCACCTGGAGGCAAAGACCGCGTGCCTCCTCAGGACGCTGAAGGATCTCGGGGCCACGATTGCGGCGTCAGGCAGCAATCCGTTGTCCACTCAGGATCCGATCTGCGCGGCCCTTGCGGATTATGGAGTGCACGTATTCAGCTGGCACGGGATGAACGCCGCCGAGTACAACGAAAACCTGGAGAGGATGCTGGCCTGGGAGCCAGATATCATCATCGACGACGGATGCGACACCGTAGCCATGATACACGACAAGCACGAGGACATGATACCTAAGATCCTCGGCGGATGCGAGGAGACTACTACCGGGATCAAGCGCCTCGCAGCCATGGATGCCGAGGGGCTGCTGAAATTTCCGATGCTCGCGGTGAACGACGCGATGAGCAAGTATCTGTTCGACAACCGCTACGGGACGGGCCAGTCCGTCTGGGACGCGATCATGCGCACCACCAACTGTGTGATAGCCGGAAAGACCGTCGTCGTATGCGGTTACGGCTGGTGCGGCAAGGGCGTTGCGTCCAGAGCCGACGGGCTCGGCGCGAAGGTGGCGGTGACGGAGGTCAGCCCGCATCGCGCGCTGGAGGCCCACATGGACGGATACAGGGTGATGGACATGCTCCAGGCGTCGGAGGTCGGGGAGATCTTCGTGACGGTGACCGGAAACACGAGGGTGATCCGCAGGGAACACTGCGAGAGGATGAAGGACGGCGCGATTCTTGCGAACGCCGGACACTTCGACGTGGAGGTATGCATACCCGACCTTGCGGATATGGCTGTTAAGACCTATGATTCGCGCAAGAACATACGCACGTATGAGATGGCCGACGGCAGGCGGATTCACTTGCTGGGCGAGGGCAGGCTGGCAAACCTCGCGGCAGGCGACGGGCATCCCATAGAGATAATGGACATGAGTTTCGCCACGCAGCTGCTGTGCGCCCTTCACATCGCCAAGGGATCGGAGATGAAGAAGGGGCTTCAGGTCGTGCCGGCGTTCCTCGACGATATCGTAGCGCGTTACAAGACGGAGTCTCTCGGCATCAGACTGGAGAAGCTGACGCAGGAACAGGAGAGATATTTGCGCGATTGGAGGGGGTGAGCCCAGACATGGCTGTAATACGCGACGTACTGATATGGGACGCTGAACGAACTGACGCCGAGCGCGGCGACATCGTCATAGACGCCGGCGGAACGATATCCGAGATAACCGAACCCGGGACCGCCCCAGGTGAAGTCATGATAGACGGACGAGGGCGCGCCATCGCCCTGCCAGGCTTGGTCAACTCGCACACGCACGTCTCGATGACGCTTCTGCGGGGCTTGGGAGAGGAACTTCCCCTGATGGACTGGCTGCGTAACAAGATCTTCCCTGTCGAGGACCGCCTCCGCGCGGAGCACATACGGGCCGGAGCGGACCTGGCGATGCTGGAGATGATAGCCGGAGGCGTCACCTGCTTAGCCGATATGTACTACTTCATGAACGAGGTCGCCCTTGCCGTCCTCGGCTCAGGCATGAGGGCCGCCCTCTCCAGAGGGCTGACCGGGGAAAACGCGCAAAAATTGCGGGAAAACCTCGACCTCGCGGACGAGTTCAACGGGCGGGAGGGCAGGCTGATCGTCCAGCTCGGTCCCCACGCTCCCTATACCGTGCCGCGGCGGGCGATCGAAAACATAGCCCATACGGCCGCGGAGAAAAATTTGGGGATCCACTTCCACTGGCTGGAGACAAAGGGCGAATTGGACTCGTTCCGCGCTGAGAACGGAATCGACCCCGTGGAATATCTCGAACAGACCGGGCTCCTCGATGTGCGCGAGCTGATTCTAGCTCACGGCGTGTGGTTTCCTCATGACGGCCTCAGTTCGGCGGCTCGCGGCAACGTTACGATAGTCCACAATCCGAAGAGCAACCTGAAGCTGGGAAGCGGACACGCCCCCGTCCGGCAGATGCTGGAGAGCGGCGTCAACGTTGCGCTGGGAACAGACGGGGCCGCCAGCAACAACAGGCTCGACATGTGGGACGAAATGCGAACCGCCGCATTGATGCACAAGGGCTACCACTTGGACCCGACCTTGATCTCGGCCAGACAGGTGCTCAAGATGGCGACCGTAAACGGCGCGTCCGGCATTGGCTTTAAGGATGTTGGCCTGATCAGGAAGGGATATAAGGCGGATATTATCCTCATCGATATGAGCGGCCCAAGGTACGTAGGCTGCAACAGGACGAACGTGCCGGAGTTCCTGGTGTACGCCGGCTCCTCGCGCGACGTTAGCGCCACCATAGTTGCTGGTAAAATTTTGTACAAAGACGGGGAGTACATGACCCTGGACAAGGATGAAATAATTTCCAGGGCCTCGAAGTACAGGGAGGAGATAGACAAGATCGATGTCAAATAAACCTTGAATTCCCATGGAATATTAACACATCATTTAAATGAAAGGAGTGTCGGTTATGGACTGCGGTTTTGAGGTAGCTAAAATAGGGAAAGA
>JAISLO010000084.1 GCA_031290815.1 Synergistaceae bacterium
AGTCCTGAATGGCCGCCCTCAAAGCCTCCTCCGCCAGAAGGGAGCAGTGCAGCTTCTGCGGGGGCAGCCCGCCGAGCTCGCTCGCTACGTCCTTGTTGGTTATCTTGAGCGCTTCGTCTATCGAAAGCCCCTTGACCATCTCGGTGGCCATCGAGCTCGTGGCTATCGCCGCGGCGCAGCCGAAGGTCTCGAACTTGACGTCCCTGATGATCTCGTTCTCGTCGACGTTCAGGTAGATTTTCATGACGTCTCCGCACTTCGGGTTGCCGACCTCGCCGACTCCGTCGGCGTTGCCGATTTCTCCGACGTTGCGCGGGTTCATGAAGTAATCGATGACCTTTTCGTTGTACATCTTGCTCCTCCTTTTCTTTATAACGTATCCGGCGGGCCGCCGTTCATGCCTTGTATGGGGACAGCTCGCGCAGGGTTTTGACTATCGGAGGGAACGATTCGAGCACGTAGTCTATGTCCTCCTCCGTCGTATCCTTACCGAGGGTCAACCGGAGAGATCCGTGAGCCGTGGCGTGATCTAGCCCCATCGCCAGCAGAACGTGGCTCGGGTCCAGGCTACACGACGTGCACGCGCTTCCGCTCGACGCCCCGATGCCGGCGTAGTCGAGACGCAGAAGCATCCCCTCGCCCTCTATCCGCCTCACGCACACGCTGGCGTGATACGGCAGGCGCTTCGTCCTGTGTCCGGTAACGAACGAATCCGGCACGCGCTCCATTATACCATCGAGCAGCTTATCCCGAATCCGGGAGATCCTGGACTCCTCGCCCTCCTTGTCTAGGCGCTCGGCCAGTCTCGCCGCCGCTCCGAATCCGACTATGGCCGGCACGTTCTCCGTGCCGGAGCGGACGCCGAACTCCTGCCCCCCGCCGTGAACCAGCGGTACGAGCTTCAGTCCCTTTCGGACGTACAAGGCCCCTATGCCCTTGGGCCCGTACATCTTGTGCGCGGACATCGTCAGCATGTCCACCGGGAGCTTCGAGACGTCGATCTTGACGTGCCCCGCGGCCTGAACCGCGTCGGTGTGGAACAGCGCTCCCCGCTCGCGGCATATCTCGCCGAGCTCGGCGATCGGGTTTATCGTTCCGACCTCGTTGTTGGCGAACATGACGCTGACCAGCGCCGTGTCGTCGCGAATCGCCGCCCGCAGGGAATCGGGAGAGACCATACACTCCCCGTCCACGGGAAGAATCGTGACATCATAGCCGTTCTTGCCCAGCCATTTGAACGAATCTATCACGGCGTGGTGCTCGACCGCCGTCGTGATGATGTGCTTTCCGCGTTTTTTTGCGGCCCATAACGCGCCCTTGATTGCCAGATTGTCCGCCGCGCTGCCGCAGCCTGTGAAGACAATGTCCGACGCCGAAGCGCCGATCAGCTCCGCTAAGCTGCCCCGCGCCTCGTCGATCGCGCGTTTCGCGTCGCGCCCCCACGAGTGAAGACTGTTCGGATTTCCCATTTTCTCGCTGAAATATGGAATCATCGCGTCAAGCACGTCTGCCGCTACAGGAGTTGTCGCGGAGTGATCAAGATAAACTTTCCTAAATTCCATTAACATCACCTCAATATAACATATTGACTCGCTCGCATATAAGCGCTTATATTATACCTCAAGTCGGGCTTCGGCGCAGAGCACTCAGGAACTGAGGATTTTTCTGCCGATTCGAAAAGGGGGATTCATACTCTAAAAACATCAAAAACCTTCTGAATTTAGGTGGGTTTTGTTTTTAAGTTCTTGACTATGTGATGGTAACCGGCGATGCAAAAGTATTAGCGCTCGAAAAGTTATAAGGGCGATTTTTTATTATTTTTATTCTCTAACGTTAATTGTAGTATAATACGGCCAAGGCATTTACATGCGCCGTGAATTATGTTTGTGATGAGTTTGCTGGGAGAGCTGATTTTATTGTCGGAGGCCTGAATGGTGAAAATTCAAACCTTGAGCGGGTCCGCACTCGAAAACAGATGAGTACTGTTTCGTCCGGAGGTTCGGCGTTTCCCATACAAAATAAAACATGACTATATAATGGAATGGAGGGAGTCAGATGTCTGACTTGAAATCGTTAGAACCGCTCAAACCGATCGAGGCGCCGTCATTCTCCACGGATGCGGCGTATGTCGTCAAGAAAAAAGACAATAAGCGGCATGCGGCTCAGCCCTTCTCGGATGTTCTGAAGAACAGCATGAAAAAGGTGAACGATCTTCAGATCGAGTCCGACGAGATGACAAAGCGGCTTTCTCTCGGGGAGGTGGAGGATATCTCGGATGTCTCCATTGCAGTCGAGAAGGCGGAGCTCGCTCTCCGGCTGATGGTCCAAATACGGGATAAGCTGTTCGACGCATATCAGCAGATCGCCCGTATGTCCGTCTGATCGTAAGGCGGGCGGAAGATGGCTATAAGAGACAGGCTGGCTGAAGCCGGCCAGCGTTTCGGTGCGTTCTGGACGTCACTGCTCAGATGGCAGCAGGTGTCCATCGTCGCGGCGGCGGTGGCCGTCGTCGGCGGGATATTGGCTGCGTCAATGATCTTCGGCAGAACGTCGTACGTGCCCATATTTTCCGGACTCGACGCGAGGGACCAGTCGGCCGTCATAACGTATCTCGACGAGGGGAAAATACCATACAAGACTGACTCCGAGGCCAACGCGGTTCTCGTGCCCTCCTCCGAGGTGTACAAGGCTCGCATAGCGCTCGCCGCAAAGGGGATACCGAGCGGCGGGGTGGTCGGATTCGAACGCTTCGACAACCCGAGGATGGGCGTGTCCAGCTTTCAGGAGAAGATCGATTACTACAGGGCGCTCGAGGGCGAGCTGACCAGGACCATAAAGGAGATGTCGTCAGTCCTGAACGCCAGGGTGAGCATAGTCGTGCCGGAGACGAAGATCTTCCTCGAACAGCAGCAGCCATCCACGGCGGCTGTCCTGCTCACGCTGAAGCCGGGGGCGCAGTTCGGCCAGGTGCAGGCAAAGGCGGTCGTTCACCTGATATCCAGCAGCGTCGAGGGACTTCTGCCCGAAAACGTCACGCTCGTGGACTCAGACGGCCAGATACCATTCAACGACCTCCTGGACGACTCCTTCACGACGGCGCAGGATGGGAACGATGTCGTCCTGAAGCAGCGCAAGTTCGAGAAGGACTACGAGCGGGACCTCCAGAAGAAGATAAAGGACCTGTTCCAGACCGTGCTGGGCCCCAGCAAGATCGCGGCGGGCGTCACGGTCGAGATGGACTTCGACAAAAAAGAGTACGCGTCGCGGACCGTGCTGACGCTTCCTGACAAGATTCACGGCCCTGTTCAGAGCGAGCAGAACACCGAGGAGAACTACGAGGGCCCGGCGGGAGTCACGGGCGGCATACCGGGCACGACAACCAACATACCGGGGTATGCCGTGAATGCCGGAGAGGGCGGGGGCAATGCCGAGTACGGCAGGACGGAGAACATCAAAAATTATGACAACTCCACCCAGGAAGCCAGGGAGGTCGCCACGCCCGGAAGGATCAAGAGGATGTCGGCTACGGTGTTCATCGACGGCGAGCTCAGGCAGAGGGATCTGGACAACTACCGCAACGCCGTCGCCACGACCATCCTGCTCGACGAGGGACGGGGGGACATGCTGACGGTTATGGCCATTCCGTTCGACACGTCGGCGGCTGACGCGCTGGCCGCCCGCATCGCCGCGGAGAGAAGAAGCCGCATGATGATTGGAATAGGTTCATTTGCGCTATTCCTGCTGGTTCTGGTCGGCGGGCTGATGTACTGGATGCGCAGGCGCAGGTACTTGGCCGAACTGGAAGCCGCGAGACTGGCGGAGTCCGGACAGACGCCGTCGCTCAGGGAGCTTCTCGAAAATCCCGATCTGATGACGGCGCAGGGAGAGCTGTCGATCCTGGAGGAACAACTCAGGAACTATGCGCTGAACAACCCTGAGGAGCTCGCTAACCTCATCAAGAACTGGGTGGTAGACGACGTATGAGCAAGAACAGGGAACTAAAGGGCCGTGAAAAAGCGGCGATATTGATGGTAGCCCTCGGCCCCGAAGCCGTCGCGCGATCCTACAAGCACATCGACGACACCACGATCGAGCTCCTGACCCTGGAGATAGCGAATCTCAGGAAGGTCACGCCGGAGGTCAAGCTCGAGGTGCTGAAGGAAGCGCAGGAGATGATAATGGCCCATGAGTTCATGACTCAGGGCGGCGTCGAGTACGCGAGGAAACTGCTCGAACAGGCGCTGGGCCCCGAAAAGGCCCAGGACATACTGCGCAGGATTACGGCCAGTCTTCAGGTTCGTCCTTTCGACTTCGTCAAGCACACCGATCCTCAGCAGTTGTTGAGCTTCATACAAAACGAACACCCCCAGACAATCGCCCTCATACTTTCTTATCTTTCCCCGGAGCAGTCCGCTCAGGTCTTGGGCGGGCTTCCTCCGTCGGCTCAATGGGACGTGACGCGCCGCATAGCGAAGATGGACCGCATCACGCCGGAGGTTTTGCGCGAGGTGGAGCGCGTGCTGGAGAGGAAGTTGTCGACAATCATGGGACAGGACTTCACAATAGCAGGCGGCATAGACGCCGTCGTCAACCTCATCAACAGGGTGGACCGCGGCACGGAGAGAAATATAATAGAAGCCCTCGAAGAGCAGGATCCGGAGCTCGCGGAGGAGATAAAGAAGCGCCTCTTCATGTTCGACGACATCGGATCGATGGACGACCGCTCCCTGCAGAGGGTTCTGCGCGACGTGGACATGAAGGACCTCGGGCTGGCGCTGAAGGGCGCGTCGGAGGACCTGCGCGCGAAGTTCTTCAAGAACATGTCGAAGCGCGCCGCCGACATGCTGCGTGAGGACATGGAGTTCATGGGACCCGTGCGCGTGCGCATGGTCGAGGAAGCGCAGCAGAAGATAGTGAACGCCGTGAGACAGTTGGAGGAAGCCGGCGAGATCGTAATAGCCAGAGGAGGAGAGGAGGAGCTCGTTGTCTAATCCCGCGAAGCAGCGCTATATCCGGGCGGTTCGCCTCCTTCCGGGGGCTGTTCGCATCGGAAGCGGCGGAGTCGAGACGACGACATCTCCGGTTGAATCCGCTCCCAAGGCGGAGGACAGAGGCGAAGGGCAGGCCGTCAAGGCGGCCGACGCCGAGATACGAAAGCTGAAATCCGAGCTGAGGGCCAAGGAGGCCGAGCTCGCCGACGCGAGGGCCTCCGAACGGGAGTTCAGCGCCAAGATGGAGGCCATGAAGGCCGAGGTCGCAATGGAGAAGGAATCCCTGCGGGAGGCGGCCAAGATAGAGGCCGAGGGCAGGTGGGCCGTCGCGTTCGCCAAGGGTCAGCAGGAAGGCGAGGCAAAGGGGTATTCCGAGGGCATAGTAAAGGCCGAGGCCGAGGTGAAGGCCGATTACGAGGGCAGGTTCTCCGCCGTTTTGAAGCTGCTGGCCGGCATAAACGAGTCGCTGACCGCGGAGAGGGAGAGGATGATCCTGGCACACGCGCCCCAGATGGTGCGCCTGTGGGAGATGATGCTCGGCAAGATGCTGCAGGTCAAGGTGGAGATGGACCCGGAGGTCGTCGGCCGGGTGCTGAAAAATATTTTGAACAGGGTGAGCGACAGGGAGAGGATATTGATCTACCTGAACGGCGCGGACATCGAGATGATCGACGGAAGCAAGGAAGCCCTCATGGACTCGGTCAGGGGCGTCAAGTTCTTCGAGATAATGTCCGACGAGAACGTGGACAGGGGAAGCTGTCTGATCGAGACCAACCTCGGAATCTACGACGCGAGGTGGAGGACGCAGCTCGAACAGGTGTCCTCCGAGGTGGAGGGCCTGCTGATGGAAAGCATAGCTTCTGATGAGCACGGCGGCGCCTGAGGCCGTAATCTCCCCGGTCGGGGAGGAGGGGGCCTCCGGTCTCTTCGCGTCGTTAGAGGGACGCCTCGCGCAGACCGAGCTCATCCGCATAAACGGGCGTGTGGTTCAGGTGGTCGGCCTCGTCATAGAGTCACAGGGGCCTGACGTGCAGATAGGCGACCTCTGCGAGGTTCGGTTCCGCAACCGTGACACCGTCCTCCGCGCGGAGGTCGTGGGCTTCAAGACGAACAGGGTGCTGCTGATGCCGCTCGGCGAACTGTCGGATATTGGGCCGGGCTGCGACGTCCTCTCGATGGGGCGCTCGATAGGGGTGAACGTGTCGAACGCGCTCCTGGGCAGGGTGCTGGACGGCCTGGGAAACCCGCTGGACTCGCTGGGACCCGCGCCCGGCGGCGATTACTATCCTCTGACGTCGTCCCCGCCGCACCCGCTTAGGAGGCAGACGATAAACAAGCCGCTCTCCGTCGGCGTCAAGGTGATCGACGGACTGCTGACGCTGGGACAGGGGCAGAGGATCGGCATATTCGCCGGGTCCGGCGTCGGAAAGAGCGTTCTGCTGGGGATGATGGCGCGCAACACGGAGGCGGACGTCAACGTCATAGCCCTTGTGGGAGAGCGCGGGCGCGAGGTCAGGGAGTTTCTGGACAGGGACCTCGGCAAGTCCGGGCTGGCCAGGTCGGTTGTGATAGTGTCAACCTCGGACCAGCCCCCGCTGGTCCGGCTGAAGGCGGCCATGACGGCGACGGCGGTCGCCGAGTTCTTCAGGGATCAGGGCAGGAACGTCCTGCTGATGATGGACTCCATCACCCGCGTCGCCATGGCTCAGCGCGACGTAGGGCTGGCGATCGGCGAGCCCCCGGCCACGAGGGGCTACACCCCGTCGGTTTTCGCCATGCTTCCCCGCCTGCTCGAACGCTCAGGAGCTGGCGAGAGGGGGAGCATCACGGCCATTTACTCCGTTCTAGTCGAGGGGGACGACATGAACGAGCCCATAGCGGACGCCGTTCGGGGCATACTGGACGGGCACTTTGTCCTGAGCAGGCAGCTCGCCGCGAGGTATCACTACCCGTCCGTGGACGTTCAGCGCAGCATAAGCCGAGTGATGCCAAACGTGGTGTCCGAGGAGCAGTACGAGGCGTCGGGCAGGATACGCGAGCTCCTGTCGATCTTCGAGGACGCGCAGGACCTGATCAACATCGGCGCCTACAAGTCCGGGAGCAATCCCAAGGTTGACTGGGCGCTCCAGCACATAGAATCGGTGGATGAATTTTTGAAGCAGGGGATGACGGAGAGCTTTACGTTCGACGATACGGTGAACAGAATGCTGAAGCTAGCCCCGCGGAGTTGAAGTGAGGTGTCGGTTGCAGATGTCCAATCAGCTTTTGAGGTTCAAGAAGGTTCTTCACGTTCGAGAGGTGGAGCGTGACATCACTCAGGGCGAGCTTGCCGTGAAAATGAAGGAGGAAGAGGTCATCCGCGAGCGCATAAACGAGATCGAGGCTACCCGTGATTTCGCCATGGCCGAGTTCTGCGCGGGACGGGACTGCGTAATGTCGCCTCAGCAGTTTTGGTTCGAGAGGCAGAACATCGAGATAATGGAGAAGAACCTGAGCGAAAACAGACAGGAGCTTGATGACTGTCTGTGCGAGATAGAGAGCAAGAAGGATGTCCTGATCCAAAGGCATCAAAATGTCCAGATCATGGAGCGCTACGTCGGCAAGCTGAGCGAGTCCGACCACAGAAAGATCATCGCGGCCGAGCAGAACAACCTCGACGACATCACATCCATGAGGTTCCTCTGGAGGGCTGGGGGAAGGGTTCAGCAATGAGACTGCCGATAGATAACATCGCCAGGGTGCTGGGGCGGATGAGGGAGATAGAGTCCATCATCTACCCGCGGCAGGAGATGCCGGACGACTCCCAGAACAAGGCCGCCGAGGCGGAGAGGTTTCAGAACGTAATGGAGGAGATTCTGGACGACCCGTACGACGAGTCCCGGATAGAGGACAACCCCGAGCCTGAGCCGTTCCTGGACGCCAAGGTCCCGGCGGACGTGGAAAGCAGGCTTGCCGTCTGGGAGGATGATCTTCTGGAGCTGTGCGAGAAGTACGGGGTGGACCCAAATCTCGCCAGGGCCGTGCTGCGCCACGAGTCCGGCGGAAATCCCAAGGCCGTCTCCAGCGCTGGGGCCATCGGACTCATGCAGCTGATGCCTGGTACGGCCAGGGGGCTTGGCGTGAATCCGAACGATCCGAAAAGAAATCTCGAAGGTGGTATAAAATATCTGGCTCAACTGTCCGATAAATATAATGGAGATTATACCAGGACACTCGCGGCGTACAACGCGGGGTCCGGGAGAGTTGACGCTTACGGCGGCGTTCCGCCGTTTCCTGAAACGGAGCGCTACGTTAAGAATGTGCTCGCTCTCTACCGAAAATATTCCAGGGGCGATTGAATATGGCAGACACTCAAGGAAAAGACCGTTTCGAAGAATCCGCAGCCGACGACTTCTCTCAGGCATCAGCCAAGGGGAAGAAGAAAAAGAGTAAAAAAAGAGGTTGCGGTTTTTTTATTTTAATGCTGCTTCTGGCGGCAGGAGCGGCCGCCGGCGTTCAGGCGAGCGGGGCGGTGGATCTCAGGCCGTTTGTGTTCTATCTCCTCCCGAGGCTTCCAAAGGTTGGGCAGGACTTGGCAAACGCCGTCGGGATTCCGGCGGAGTACTCGCTCACGAGCGCGGAGCGCAGGAGGATGGAAAACGACGAGTTCGAGAAGATGCTCGCAGGGCTCTCCAGGTCGCTGGACGCCAGGCAGAAGGCGCTCGACAAGGTGTCGAAGGACCTCTCCGTCAAGGAGGATGACCTGGTTTACGCGCAGGAGGAGCTCGCCGCCAAATTGGAGTCCCTGAGCGAGGACATCGCGGCGGCCGAGGGCGATATGCCCAGTGAGGCGCTCGAAAACGAGATATCCAAGATAATAAGCACCTTCGAACAGATGTCCGTCAGAAACGCGGCGGAGATCATCGAAAAATTGAACAAAAAACTGGCGGTGGCCGTCTTGGACGGACTGCCGGAGGATGTTAGGGCAAACGCGCTCGGTCGAATGGACGCGACGATAGCGGCTGGGCTGACGGAACAGCTTTCGGAACTTCAAAGGAGAAAAAACCGGCAGCAGCAAGGACAGTGAAGGATTATCCATCCATCACTGCGGCCTTCCGCCGGTATTCATGGGGGTGAGGGAGTGTCTGTTCAGTTTCAGTATGCCGCCCCGTCAAGTCAGGAATTTTGCCAGACTATGACGGTCACGCGCGGAGTTTCGAGTAAGTCGAGCACGTCGGGTACGTCTAGCGCGTCAGGCGCGGAAGTGCCATCCGGCCAGGTCTCGCCGGACGCCGGCGCGGATGTCCGCGGAGGCGAATTTGAAAATTTACTTGGCGCGGCAATGACGCCCGAAGAATCGAACGCCGGGGGCGAGCTGGTCTCGCTCGCGACGGCGGATTTGGACGCCGTCATTGACGGGGGGCCGGAGGGCGTTTCGGTTCCGGCGGCAGGCGTTGTCCTTGGCAGCCTGAACCGCTTTGGGGAGATCATCGTGATGGCCGGTTCTGAGCTGGCGGAGGCCATGAACGCTCTGCGAGCCAAGAAGGAGGCCGCCGCCGCAAGCCGCTTCAATCCTGATCTCATCCTGGGCATCGGCGAGCCGGACGAGGCGGGCGGAAATTTTGACGATGTATCCGTCAAGGATCTGCTGGAAGAGTTGAAGGACCTGGAACCTGCGGAGGACGCCGCTCAGACGCCGGTTGAGGACGACGCGGACGGCGTCGGGCTCCCGGCGGGGCTTCCAGTTTTGGACCTCCCGGCCGAGATCGAAACGGACGGCGAGGAAGCCGATCTTCCTGAGATATCATTGGCCGATGCGCAGGAGCCGGAGACAGAGACGGACGGCGAGGCAGTTCCGCTCGCCGAGGCCGATGCCGCCCTGCTCATGGCGGCAAATTCGGACGGCGCGGAGGAAGTCCGTCCGCCCGAGGCCGAGATGGACGAGATAAAAAACATGGCTGTGTCCTTCGCCGAGGTCCGCGATTCGAGGCCGGGCGAGGGCGGAGATAATCCAAACCGCGACGACGACTCGCACCGCAGTGAGCGGACACAACTGCCGCAGTTCGTGAAGGACGATGCGGACGCATCCCACGCCCTTTCAAAGCCGCAGCGCAGGGCCGATAACCCTGGCGCGTCCGGTGCGACGAGCGCCCATGACGCCCCGGACTTCGGGGAGGCCGCCGGCAGGGCCGCGGCGGGGTCTTTCGCGTCCGAGCTGTCGACTGCTATGACGTCCAGGGGAGAGCAGGCCGCGCCGTCGGCGAACCCAGTGCCCTCCATGCCGCTGCCTGGAGCGGAGACGGTCTTGAACCCGGACAACGCGTTCGGCGACGGACTGACGAACGTGCTCGAATTTATGAAAAACGACGGGACCAACCAGGCCCGCATTGTGGTGGAGCCCCCGGCGCTGGGGCGCGTGGACGTGTCGCTTCAGGCGACGGCGTCCGGCCTGGAGGCGTCGTTCAGGGTGGACAACGAGCACCTGAGGCAGATGCTTCAGCAGCAGCTCGACACATTGAAAGCCTCTTTGCAGGCTCAGGGTATTCATGTTTCGAGTCTGGAGGTCGATATTAAGAATAGAGACGACCAGAAGGGACGGGGCGATCTCTATGAGACGGGCAAAAAGGGCCGCCGCGCCGGAGGAATCGATGGCACGGACGGCGAACCGGCCGGAGAAAACCGTCTGGTCAGGCTCGATCTCGAACGCGGGCTTCTTCACTGGGTGGCCTGAGGGAACGGGCCTGGGACCGGGGACGAAAAGATAAATTCGGGGGGTAATCGAAATGGCCGATATTTCGGGTATAACGGGAGCATGGACCAGATATGAGGACACTATAGTAAGGGAGAGTAAGGGCGACAATCTGGGGAAGGAGGACTTCCTCAAGCTGTTGGTGGCTCAGCTCACGCATCAGGACCCGACGTCCCCGATGGACGACACGCAGTTCATCTCGCAGTTGGCCCAGTACTCGGGGCTGGAGCAGCAGATGAACATGAACAAGAACCTGGAGACGCTGATCGCCTCCAACAACGCGAACACAGCCGCGAGCGCGGTGGAGCTGATAGGCACGGTAGTCGGCTACAGCGACGCGGAAGGCCAGCTCAAGACCGGCCTCGTGACGTTCCTGGACATAGTGGGCGGCGAGGTGAACCTCTACCTCCACGACGGGACATACCTGCCGTTCAGCGACGTTCAGCAGATTGGCATGATGGCGGACGACCTGCCCGCCGGTTCGGGTTCATCCAGTTCTTCCTCGGACACCACGAACGAGGACGCCGGCAGCGAGGGCACATCCGGCCTCGATGACGACGATGACGGAGGCACAGTATAGCGCGCGGTATCGAGGGGCGGGCGTAATCGGCGTAATATAATCAATCAAAATTTTTGGCATCATAACTCCAATAGGGAAGTTGGATAAATTTGACGGCAATGGAATGCGACACACAACAGGGAGGAAATGTAAATGCTTCGTTCTCTATATTCAGCCGTCAGCGGTGTAAAAGCTCACACAACGTATCTGGATGTAACGGGCAACAACATAGCGAACGTCAACACCGTCGGCTTCAAGCGCGACGTCATCCAGTTCAGGGACATGATCTACCAGAATCAGAAGGGCGCTTCCGCGCCTGACCAGAGCGTCCCCATCGGCGGCATCAACCCGGCCCAGGTCGGGCTCGGCGTCAAGATCGGCTCCATCGAGACGGCCCACACTCAGGGCAGCCTCCAGAGCACTGGGATTCCGACGGACATGGCCATTCAGGGCAGCGGCTTCTTCGTGGTGAAGAGCTCGAACAACCAGCTCTACACCAGGGCGGGCAACTTCACGCTCGACAGGGACGGCAACCTGGTCATGGCCGGCAACGGCTATCAGGTGCAGGGATATGCGTTCAAGGAGCAGGTGGACCCGGCGACTGGCCAAATGACCCGCGTCGAGGACTCCAACCTCACCACGATCAACATCCCGGTCGGCGAGAAGATCCCGGCCAAGGCCACGACACTCGCGGCGTTCCGCTGCAACCTCTGCAGCACGACCAAGGCGGCGATACCGGACCTTGATAACGTGCCGGGCGGAGCGAACAAGGTACTGCGCCCGCATGATTACACAGCAACAGGAGCAAGCAAGGTTACTTTTGTAAGCCCCAATACCAGTACTCCGACAGGTACCAGCACGGGACAACGGTGGTACGATACCACATCAGGCAATATCCGTGTATATGATCTCGCAACCTCAACATGGTCAACAGGTACTGCTGCCGATGCGAATACTTACTATTATGGCGAAAACGGGGCGGCAGCTGGGTTTAAAAATATATACTATAACAACGATGGTACGACAACGACGACCGGTGTCGTGGCTGCCCTAGGTGGCACTTATACTGTTCCTTCGGCGAATATTGTGACCACCTTGACGCCACCTCTTACTGCCAGCACAACATACTTTGAGACATCAACAGGAAAGATTGTAACAACCGACACATCGGGAAATCCGTCGTCAACGGTGACGCTTGCCGCAGACACGGCGTACTACATAACTGATGGAACTACGTCTAATATCTACGTGAAGGACAAAAGTGGGGTTTTCGCAGCCACACCCGCAGTAACCGCCCCCGTTATGAACACCGCCGATCATAGATTGTACACCGGGAGCGCTTCTGGATGGACTCTTGTGCCGTATGCATCTCCGGTTGGCCTTCAACCAACAAATGCCTCGACGACCACACAGGCCACTATCGACGCGTTCGGCGAGAGCATGATAAAGTCGAACGATCACGACGCTAAGATGACAGTGTACGATTCAAAGGGCAACCCCTATACGCTCATAACTGTCTTCCGCAAGGTACTGGACCGCCCGGCCAACACGGTGACCGGAGTCGGCGCTGAGTCCGAGTGGGACTGGTACTCTTACTACGCCGACGCAGACGGCAAGGTCCTGACTCAGTACGGCGACGGCGCGGGCACCCTCGTGTTCGGCGACGACGGCCTGCTCAAGAGGACATATTACTTCGAGCCGGACCCTGCGCAGCCGTCCACGCCCGCGACCGCCACGACCCAGGCTGAGTATTCCTGGAAGCTCGTCGAAAAGATAATCGACGAGAACGACCCAGCTTACAACTCGTCGATCCACGACAACCTCGCCACCGGCAAGGTGCTGGCGGACTTCAACGTGATCGGCTCGGAGGGCTCAGCGCAGCCCGGTCAGAGCCCGCCGTACGCGTCCAACATGATCACGCTCGACTTCCTGAGCAAGGACTGGGGCAAGATGATCGGCGTGGACAAGGACGCCATAGACGGCGTGACGAACTTCGGTTCGCCCTCGACCACGAAGGGAGCGTTTCAGGACGGCTACGCGATGGGCATCCTGAACAACTTCTCCGTCGGCGGCGACGGCATCATCTCGGGTTCGTACAGCAACGGCAAGGTCCTGCCGATGGCGCGCGTGGCGGTGGCGATGTTCGCCAACGACGGCGGGCTGACCAAGGTCGGCGAGACGTGCTTCGCGGAGTCCACCAACTCCGGCATAGCCCAGGTGGGCAAGCCGATGGACGACGGCTCGGGCAGCATCGAGGGCACGACGATAGAGATGTCCAATGTAGACCTCACCGAGGAGTTCGTCAACCTGATCAGGGCGCAGAGGGGCTTCCAGGCGAACACGAGGGTCGTCACGACCTCGGACCAGGTCCTGGAGGAACTCATCAACATGAAGCGGTAAACTCTATGAAACCCGCGCAGGGCGGCGGGCGTCGCCGCCCTCGCGAGCTTTTTTTCCGCGAGAAAGCATTTAATATGAGAATTTTATATTATAATAGGCAGGTTGTTTTTTTGTTTTTTTTGAGGGGTAGGGTATAATGATAACGCTGACGAGGATGAAGGGCGAGAAGTTCACGCTGAACTCCGACCACATCGAGACTTTAGAGGAGACGCCCGACACCGTTGTGACGATGCTTAACGGGCATAAATACCTTGTCAGGGAGAAGTCCGTCGAGATAATATCCATGATAGAGTCTTTCCGCAGGAACTGTTCGAGGCCAACGGCGCTCTGAAGCCGGCGTTCGGCTTCTCGCTGCAAGAATGAGGTGATTGTCAAGTGGATTTAGCGTCTATTGTGGGTTTGTCCTTCTCGATCATGGTCGTCTTGGCCGGAATGATGCTCGGCGGAGACATGGGGGCGTTCGTCGATATACCGTCCATCTTCATAGTCCTGGGCGGCACCATCGGCTCGACGATGCTCGCAAACCCGATCGAGAGGACGAAGATAGCCATCAAGATACTCAAAAACGCATTCGTCACGGAACAGATCGACACGATCGGCCTCATTCAAACGCTGGTCAGCTTTGCGGAAAAGGCCCGGCGGGAGGGACTGCTGGCCCTGGAGGAGGACGCCGGACAGCTCGACGACGAGTTCATGAGAAAGTCCATACAGCTCGTCGTGGACGGAACGGACCCCGAGCTCGTAAAGTCCATACTCGACACGGAGATCGGCCTTTTGGAGGAGCGGCACAGCGCGAACAAGGGATATTTCGACTCCATCGCGGAGCTCGGCCCGGCGTTCGGAATGCTCGGCACGCTCATAGGGCTCATTCAGATGCTCGGCAACCTCAACGACCCGTCCGCGTTGGGGCCAGGCATGGCGGTCGCGCTCGTAACCACGTTTTACGGCTCCATACTGGCGAACATGTTCGCGATTCCGATAGGAAAGAAGCTCGCTCAGAACTCCAGCCGCGAGGTGCTGGCGCGGGAGCTGATGGTGGAGGGCATACTGTCCATCCAGGCCGGCGAGAACCCGCGCATCGTCGAGGAAAAACTGAAGGTGTTCCTGCCGCCCTCGATGAGGATGCAGCTCGACGAAAACAAGGAGTCCGAGGAGTAAGGGCGATACGAAGGATTCAGAGATTCAAATTTTGACAAGACTGACGTAAGGGAGGGCTGGGTGAATGGCGAGGAAGAAGAAGGCGGACAGCGGCGGAGCCTCGGGAGCGCCGGCGTGGATGAACACATACGGCGACATGGTAACGCTTCTCCTGTGCTTTTTCGTGCTGCTCTACTCGTTCTCGACGATCGACGCCAAAAAGTTCGTAGACCTGGCCGCGTCCATGCAGAACGCCTTCAACATCCAGCCCGGAGCGCCCGACAACTCCAGCAGACCAGGGCTCATCACTGGCTCGATGGGCGATGGCGGCGGAGACGCCTCCGTCAACAGGGACTCCACCCTGAGCGAAAAGTCGAGCCGTGTTTTGGCCCTTGTGCAGGAGGCCATAAAGAGCGAGAATCTTGAGGAGGAAATACAGGCGGTCATCACCGAAAGGGGCGTGGAGATAGCCCTGTCGGAACAGTTATTGTTCGTGGAGGGTTCCGCCCGGCTGCGCCCGGAGGCGATGAGGATGCTCTACAAGATAGGCCGGATACTGGACACCCTTCCAAACCTGCTGTCGGTGGAGGGACATACGGACTCCGCCATACTCGAAAACAGCATTTACCGCGACAACTGGGGTCTTTCGGCCGCCCGCGCCTCTGCCGTGGCGTCATATTTCAACGGGTCCCTGGGCATATCAGGCAGCCGGCTGAGGGCCGTGGGGTTCGGATCATCGGCCCCGATAGTCCCGAACGTGACGGAGGAGATGATGAGGCTCAACAGACGAGTGGACATAGTGGTCATGTCGGAGTACAGCGTCCGTTAATTTCAACATTTACTAATGACAGAAACGGTTTTTTTTTAGTTTTGAGCAAA
>JAISLO010000085.1 GCA_031290815.1 Synergistaceae bacterium
AGTTGCCAGACAGAACGTCCGGTTTGTTTTGTGACGTCTATTTTTAAACCGGCGGGCGTTGAATGGGTTGTGTGGTCGTAGGGGCGAATAATTATTCGCCCCTACACCCGCATTCGCCCCTGCAGACCAGGCTGCGGTCCGAGGGTTGACGGTTGCGGTTTAGCACTTCCCGTCAGCTTCTCCCTCTCGGCGTCGACATCGGCCTGAGCTTGGTCTATTAGGTCGCGCCGGTTCGCCTCGTCTGTCATGTGGGGTTCTGATTCAACGTTCGTTTTTTCTCAAATTAAATGCTATCATCTATGTCATATATTTCCTTAGGGGGGATTTGATTTGAGGAAGTTATGTTTTGTATTGCGTTGTTGCAAGAGGCTGGCCGCGGTCCTGGCTCTTGCGTTTTTCCTGCTGACGCCCGCTGCTTCATGGGCTTGCAGCACGATCGTGATCGGAAGGGATGCGTCGGCTACCGGGAATATCGTTTTTGGCAGGACCGAGGATCTCAATCCCTATAACGCCAAGAGGTTCGAGGTCTATCCTGCCGGGACCTTCAAAAAGGGTTACGAATGGGAGGACTTATACGGCTTTCGTTACGTCTTCAGCCACGACAGCTACAAGTTTACAGGAGTTCCCGATATGCAGGTCAACGGTGGCGGACGCTATGACGCCCACGGGGTGAACGAATTTGGCGTGGCCGTCACGGCTACCAACACGACGCCGATGTCGGACGGCGCGTCGAAGGCTGATCCGACAGCGGAGGCAGGCTTGCGCGAGGCTGTGCTCACAACGATAGTGCTCGCGGAGAGCAAGACTGTGACGGAGGCTATAACACTGATAGGCGATCTGGTCGAGAGCAAGGGATCGGCCGAGAGCTTCGCCTTTATCGTCGCCAGTCAGAGCGAGGCATGGATAGTAGAGGTCATAAGCGGCCACAGGTGGGTCGCGTCGAAGGTCCCCGACGACGCGTTCGCCGTGATCGCGAACGACATGGTAACCGTATCCGTCGATCTGAGCGATGGGAAAAGGTTCAGGGGCAGCGCGGATTTTCAGAAATTCGCGGAGGAAAACGACTTCGCCGAGTACAACTCGGATGGAACGTTGAACATAGCCGGGAGTTACGGCAAAATAAACGGGGATGGCAACACGTACCGCAGATGGAGGGGGTACGGCTTATTCGCGCCGTCGCTCGAGATCGAGGTCAAGATTTCCAGCGACATCACCCCATACAGCCTGTTCGCTGGGCCGGACAAACCGATCGAAGTGACGGAGGTTATGAGCTTCCAGCGCGACCGCTATGAGAAGACGAAATATGACCTTAGCTTATCTGCCCAGACCTTTGACAACGAAGGGAAGGAGAGGGAGCTTGCGCAGCCCCGCCCGATAGGAACCGCCGGCCAGATAGAGACTCATATATACGAGATGGTCAGAGGATATCCCGCCAGCGTAGGCGCTCGCTTCTGGATGGCCATGGCTCAGAGCGAACATTCCGTTTACCTGCCATACTACGGCGCGATAACGGATACTCATCCATACTATAAGAAAGAGGCGGCCAAGTACGAGACATACCAGGACGACTCCGCGTTCTGGATCTTCCAGAATCTGGCCTCCAAAGCTCGCTCCGACAGGGAAAAGTACGGGAAGCCCATAAAGGATTACTGGCTTGCTTACGAACGAAAACTCTTCAATGAGCAAGCCCAGATTGAGGGCGATTTGTTGCGCGAATATCAGTCCGACCCGAACGCCGCGGCGAAGTATATAACGGATTACACAATAGCCAAGTCTCAGGCCGTGATCGACAAGGCTATCGAGATTAGCGATGCATTGGATAAACACATAGCCGAGAGACCTGGCGATCTGTTTGTCGTTCCATCGGATGAAACCGCTGAAAGCGGCGGCTGTTCCGCGGGAGCGGGAGCTATGGCGATTCTCATGGCCGCGTTGGCGGCGGCCGCGGTTAGAAGACGGCGAGACTGACCGAAGAATGTCAGGCTGTCTCGGTTCGTTATCCGAGACAGCCTGATTACTCATAAAAGATAAAAAGTCCGAAGGGATGGGGTGCGCGCTTCTCCTCTATACGTAATATCCTTATCTGGCGTCTGCTTTAGGATTGTGGTTTAGCGTTTCCCGTCAGCTTCTCCCACTCGGCGTCGACATCGGCCTGAGCTTGGTCTATTAGGTCGCGCCGGTTCGCCTCGTCTGTAAAGAGATGCGAGTAACGGCCCTGAGCGCGCAGAAAATCCTCGACTGGCACTGGCTTTTTTGGGGTGTACGATATGCGGCGCTCTCCGTTCGCCACCTCATAAATGGGCCAGAACCTGCTGTCCGCGGCGAGGCGGCATATCTTGACCTGGTCGGCCGGATCTATCTTCCAGAACAGCGCGCACGGGACCAGGATGTTGACGAACGCGGGGCCGGGCGTCTCCACGGCGCGCCTGACCTTTTTTATCAGGTCTGATGGATCATGAAGCGTGGTCTGGGCCACGTAGGGAATGTCGTGGGCCGCGGCTATCTCAGTCAAATTCTTCGCTCGTTGAAGCTTTCCAGGAATCAACCTGCCGGCAGGCGATGTCGTGGAGCTCGCCGATCTTGGAGTGGCGCCGCTTCTTTGAGCCCCGGTGTTCATGTATCCCTGGTTGTTGTAGCAGATATAGGTGAAGTCGTGTCCCCGCTCCAGTGCGCCCGAGAGAGACTGGAGCCCGATGTCGTATGTTCCGCCGTCGCCTCCGAAGGCCACGAATTTTATTCCGTCCCGAAACAGACCCCTGCGGCCCATCGCCTTGTGAGCGGCTGCTACGCCGGACACAGCCGCCCCCGCGTTCTCGAACGCGACGTGCATAAACGGGACTCTCCACGAGCTGTACGGATACACGGTCGTAGAAACCTCCAAACAGCCCGTCGCCCCGACGACGACAACGGGGTCGTCTATGCCCATGAACGCCTGCCTCAAGGCGGTCGGCGCCCCGCACCCCGGACACATGCGGTGTCCCTCTGCAAGAGGGTTGTTTCTGCCTGTCAACTCCCTCACGTTAACGCCTCCCATATCAGTCCCCGCCTCCCATCTTGTCCCGAAGGCCGATATAACTCGCTCCGCAGCCGCAGTTCCCAGCCCTGAGCTTCTCGAAAACAGCCTTCACATCGTCTGGGAAGAGGTCCCTTCCTCCCAGACCGTAAATAAATTCGAAAACTGGCACGAACCCGTCGCGGCAGGACATGTAAAGGGCTGATTTTACCTCCGCGGCCAGAGGCGAAACGCCTCCGGGACTCGCGCTCCTGTCGAGCACGGCCACGCCCTTTTTCCCTGAGAGCGCGGCGGAAATTTCTTTTGACGGAAACGGCCTGAACATCCGCACCCTTATGCAGCCAGCCTTAATTCCGCGGGCGCGCAATTCGTCGGCGACGTCCTTTACGACGCCTGTGGCCGACGACATTATCACCGCCACGTAGTCGGCGTCGTCCGTCCTGTAACAGTCGAGCGGAGGGTACTCCCTCCCGGTGAGCCGAGCCAGATCTCCAGAGATCTCGCCGTCGACCCGAATGGCGTTGTTCATGCCTTCGATCTGATTTCTTTTTATTTCGAAGTAGTACTCTGACGTGACGAACGAGCCGTATGAAACGGGATTGTCCACGTCGAGCAAAGGATATACGGCCTCTCTCAGGCCGACGAACTCTTTGACCGCTTCATCGCTCAGGAACTCCACCGGCTCGTAACAGTGGCTCGTTATGAACCCGTCCTGACAGACGAATATGGGGGTGAGCACGTCCTTGTGTTCCGCGAGGCGAATCGATAGCAGAGCCGTGTCGTACACCTCCTGGGCGTCCTCGCAGTATATCTGGATCCAGCCGGAATCGCGCTCCGGCATACTGTCGGAGTGGTCGCAGTTAATATTGACCGGCGCTCCAAGGCTCCTGTTGACAAGGCCGAAGACAATCGGCGCGCGAAAGGCCGCCGCTATCGGAAATATCTCGTGCATCAGGGCCACGCCGTTCGCGGACGAGGCCGTCATTACCCTTGCCCCTGAAACGGACGCTCCGACGCAGGCCGTTATGGCGGAGTGCTCGCTCTCGACAGTGATGTACTCGGTGTCGACAAGACCGTTCGCGACGAACTCCGCGAACTTCATTGGGATCTCGGTGGAGGGTGTTATGGGGTACGCCGCGACAACGTCAGGATTGATCTGTCTCATCGCCTCGGCAAACGCCATGTTTCCGGATGTCATCTCCCTGCGGAGACGTTTGTCCTCGAATAGTACCGCCTCAGCACTGCCCAACCAGCTCACCCACCTTCACAGGATTGACGCCGCCAGAAGGACCAGTCTCCTCCAGAAAGTCCGACTCCGGCCGAATCGAAATCGCCCCTACGGGACAGACCGCAGCGCAGATGCCGCAGCCCTTGCAAAAGAACATATCAATTCCCTGGACCGTTCCTCCGTCGCACGTCTGAATCGACGAGTCGGGACACTGCACCCAGCATCTCAGACACGAAACGCACTTTCCCGCGTCGAGGATCGGGCGGACGCTTCGCCAGAGTCCGGTCTCAACGGAACGGGACGACGCGCCGAGCGTGATCGTCCCAGGCAGGATATCCTGCCAGCAAGGCGCGCAGCTCATACCTCGACCGCCTCGTCGCGTCCGCGCATGATGGCGCGCTTGTTGGCCTCCAGAGTCTTCGCCGAGAGGGACTTCATCTTCTTCGAAAAGTGATCGACGAAATCATCCACGGAGACATCGCTGAAGATGCGAGACAGCGCGCCGAGCAGGGGGGCATTCGGCCTGTTTTGGCCCAACTCCTCCAGGGTGATCCTGGTGGCGTCTACGGCCATGACTGTTGCCGAATCTGGAAGGCCCAGCTTTGTGCGAACATCGGCGGTATTCTCCGGCGTGTTGACGAGGTAAACAGCGTCGTCCCCGCACCCCTCGGTGGGGTTTGCGCTCGATGCTAGCGTCGGATCTACCACGACCACGACATTTGGGTTTTGAACGCCGCAGCGGCGGCGGATTGGCTTGTTCGAGACCCTGTTGTAAGCCCGTATCGGCGCTCCCTGCCTCTCGGCACCATATTCCGGAAACGCCTGAACATGACGCCCGCCTTCAAACATGACCTCGGCGAGTATCGCGGACGCGCTCTTTGCTCCCTGCCCGCCTCTTCCATGCCAGCGAACCTCGATCATTCCACTGTTCACATTTACCATTTTTTTCTCCTCCTCATATGAATTCCGACAAAAAAAATCGGAGCCCCTCTTTAAAACTCGAAGGGCTCCGATCTCTCGTCTGGGTTTAAACGGCGCTAAACGCCGATCCCACGAGGAGGAGCCGCGTTGCTAATTATAATAATGATAACGTTGTTCATTTTCCGCACTATCATAATCTGTTCCTCCCCTCCTTGCAGGTTGTCGAGATTCTATCACGAGAGCAGTTACGTGTCAAACATTCATTTTTTCACATTCATTTTTTCACGTGTTGACCAAAATTCCCTCTCAACCTTTGCGCCGAAAGGGTTTCTAAAATTCTCTAGCCTTATCCTGCTGCAAAACTAGGGAGTTTGGATTACGAAAGTCGAAGACACCATCGACAAGCTCGCGGACTCTGAACTATGAAATCACAAAACAAGCATGACGACGTGCGCGATTCGCGATAAAATACTTAAAGGGGTGATGAAAATAGGAAAATTACGCCTGTATCTGGAAAGCACGATGTTCAATTATTATTTTGACAAGGACCGGGACGGGCACGGCGATACCGTCAAATTATTCGATGCTATAGGCACGGGAAAGTATGAAGGCTATACGTCGGAATATGCCGAAATCGAACTTCGCAGGGCGTTTGAACCAAAACGACGCAATATGCTGGCGCTGATTGATCGATATCGGATTACACGCCTTGAGGCGGAAGATGAAGCCTACCGTCTGGCGGATTTATATGTGACCAATAATGTAATGCCTGAACGCTTTAGGTTCGACGGTGCCCATATAGCAATAGCATCCATACATGGTCTTGATTGTATTTGTTCATATAATTTCCGACACATCAACCGTGTCCGGACTAAACTTATTACGGCTCGAATCAATAACGCGGAAGGCTATGAGAGCATCGTAATATGCACGGCAAAGGAGGTCTTGGAAGATGAAGTCGAATTCGATTGAGGACGAGCTTGACACAATCCGCATGGAACTTTATGAGGAAACCAGGGGAATGTCAGCGTCGGAGGTGACGACTTACATAAAAAAGCAACTCGCGCTGCCGCTGGAGGAATTCGATTCCTCGAGAAACGCCGCTTCGT
>JAISLO010000086.1 GCA_031290815.1 Synergistaceae bacterium
CTGCACTCAAGCCATTGAACCGCCGTATACGGGTCCGTACGTACGGTGGTGTGGGAGGACGGCCGCCCAAATAATGCGCGGCCTCCTACCCGATTCAAACGCCGGAGCGTCAGTCAGAATCAAGTGACATGACATATCTCATACGGAAACGGGAATGCAACGTCCTGCTGTACGAAAATCCCCATCTTCTTTCCAGGCTGAATCGTTATCGTCGGCCGTATGTCACTCGCCTTATTCATGATCTTCGTCCCCATGTCCAGTATGAAACAGGCCAGGCTTTAGGCGGCGAGATCCCTGGGGCTATATAGGTGCGATAAATTGTAACTCCCAGCGGCGATGCGGTGTAATTGACTATGGCGCCTGGGAGTAATATAATCGGCATTGAGTTAGTCTGATATTACTTTGGCGGCCCATTATAGAACTTGTGCGCGGCTCATAGGGGGAGATAATTAATGAAAAACAGGATTATCAGCGGAGTGGGCGCGATCATCATGGGGTTGCTCATCGCTCTCGGTCCTCAGTTTCTTTTCAAACTTTGCGCGCCGATGGAAGGCGGCCGTTGGATGAAGTGCCACTGGACGGGACAGGCGGAGATCGGCGTCGGATTTCTAATGGCCGTGCTCGGCGTGGGGTTGTTGATATCCGCGTCCGAAGAAGTTCGATTGGGTCTGAGCCTGTCGCTCCTTTTCACTGGGGGGCTCGCGCTGTCGCTTCCGCACGCTCTGATCGGCGGCTGCGAGATGGCGAGGATGCCCTGCCGCGCAGTGACTTTCCCGTCGCTGACCGTGATCGGCGTCCTGTCGATCGTCGGGTTTGCGATCAACTCGTCTTATCTATACCGCAAACGGCGCGTGGGGGTTCCGCAGTTATGAGGAGAAGATCATTTCTCACGTTTTCGGACGTAGTAGTTTCCAACTTGAAACGCAGGCCGTTCCGCAGCTTCTGCCTCATCTCGCTGGTCGCGGTACTCGCCTTCGTATTGTTTGGAGGGTCGTTGATCACCTGCAGCCTGATCAACGGAACGGACGGGCTGGCAAAAAGGCTGGGAGCGGACATCCTGATCGTCCCTAAGGGATACGATAAGATGGTAGAGGGGATTCTGCTGCGCGGCGAACCAAGCACGTTTTACATGAGCGCGGATTGGATTGGGAAAATTTCACAGATCGAGGGAGTTCGGTCCGTGTCGCCGCATCTGTTTGTCGCCTCTCTCAGCGCCGAGTGCTGTTCCGTTCCGATTCAGCTGATAGGATTCGATCAAAAGACGGATTTCATCGTGACCCCCTGGCTCAGGACTTCTCTGCCAGGGGAGCTGGGCGACGACGAAATAGTCATCGGGGGCTCCGTTTCCGGAAAGGTCGGAAGTGAGCTGATGTTCTTCGACCGCGGCTATCGTATAGCCGCGAAAATGGAAAACACTGGGACCGGCTTCGACTCCTCCGTTTTTATGACCATGAAAGCAGCGAGAAGGGCGGCTGGTGATTACGTCTCGATGGGCGGAACGTTCTCTCCGCCTGAGGAGTCCATCTCCTCAGTTGTCGTGCTGATCGAGGAGGGGTTTACGGCCGTCGGCATGACGAGAAAGATCAACAGCACATTTGGATACGGCAAGAGCGGAATCGTAGTGGTTCCAACAAGGACGATCATAGGCAGCGTGTCGGGTGGGCTGCGCGCCATGACAGCGTTTACCGTCATCCTCGTCGTCATCCTGTGGGTATTGTCCGTCTTGGTGCTGACCATCGTCTTTTCCGTCACTCTCAACGAGAGAAAGCAGGAGTTCGGGATACTGCGTTCTCTTGGCATCACCCGAAAGAAGCTAATCGCGCTGGTTTTCCTAGAGTCGGGGGCCATAAGCTTCACAGGGGCCGCGGCGGGCGTTTTCCTCTCCGCCTTGCTGGTGTTTCCCTTCAGGACATACATACAGGAAACTATCGGCATGCCGTATATGCAGCCGTCCTTTGAAAAAATGCTGGCAATCGCCGCCGCGAGTCTGATTTTGTCCTTCGCGACAGGCCCGCTGGCCTCGCTGTTCTCGTCCTCCAAGATGGGAAACAGCGACGCCTACGTCGTCATCAGGGATGGCGGCTTATGATCCTTGAAGCGCGTGAGATAAAGAAGCAATACCACCGGGATAACATTCTGTTTTCAGCTGTCAACGACGTTTCGCTGTCGATCGGCGAAGGAGAGTTTGTCTGCATCGTCGGGCGCTCAGGGAGCGGGAAAAGCACCCTGCTGAATATATTGGCTGGACTCCTGACCCCGACTTCAGGCAGCGTCAGCTTCGAGGGACGGGAGTACGGAGGGATGAATGACGGCGAGCTCTCAAGGCTGAGGAATACGCGCCTCGGCTAC
The DNA here is from genome assembly GCA_031290815.1 of Synergistaceae bacterium. GTDB lineage: Bacteria > Synergistota > Synergistia > Synergistales > Synergistaceae > JAIRWR01. The sequence goes on from JAISLO010000086.1 coordinate 2,350, forward strand.
ATCATGCAGGGGCACAACGTTCTCTCCAATTTCACCGTGCTGCAGAACGTGCTTCTCCCGCATATTTTTTTCAAACGCGACGACGATCCAACCGACAGGGCGCTCTCACTGCTGGAACAAGTCGGCCTCCGTCCGCTCGCGTCGCAGTATCCATCCAGCCTTTCCGGCGGAGAGCTGCACCGCGTTTCGATAGCGAGGGCGTTGCTGATGTCACCGGGACTGTTGATAGCGGACGAGCCGACCGGAGATTTGGACGAGGAGACAGTGTCCGAAATCATGGGGCTCTTTGCCGGCATCGTGAGCAAAGGAACTGCCGTATTGATGGTCACTCATAATTCAGATGCCGCAAGCTATGCGGATCGGATGTACACCATGCAGTCGGGCAGATTATCCGAGATGTGACTCCCCGTCCTCGGCGCAGCGCCGGGGACTTCTTCTTTTTTCTGAAACGCCGGCAACTGATATGATATACTTTAAACGGCATGAGCGACAGATAAAACAGCGACCGCCGACCGCTCGACTAAGGCGCTATAAGTCGCAATTTAAATCTGTCATTTGCGGCTGTTTTAAGTATAATGGCTGTGCTGACTGTCTCATATTGGGGGGAACCGGTTTGTTCAGGCTGATGAGAACGTTGTTCTTCCTTGGGCTTGCAATAATCATTGGGTTCGGCGCCGTTGCGGCGTTCGTTCCCGTTCCGGGCCTCGTCACCTTTGATAAAGAGCAGATCCGGAAGTCAACCTCCGTCAAGGCGGCCGTGCGTAAATCTTCCGGTTCGAAACCAAAAACAAAGGACGGAATGACGCCGGGTTCCGCCGTCAAAGCGAATGTAAAGGTCAAGAAAGCGCGTGACGCTGGGGAAAATGCAGGAAAAGATCTCAGCGGAACGGAAGAGATAGAAAAAATACTCGACGGAGAAGAAAGCGTCCAATTCAGAAAAAAAATGAAAAAGATCATCGAATTGATAGAAAGGGCATGGGGCAGGATTTGACTCGGCGGAGCCGCTGCGATAAATTGGGGCTTGACATAACGGCTCTTTTGAATAGTATTATCAACGTGACAAGGGGTGAATTTTCTAAAGTCAAACATGGTGGAATCAGCGGAGTCCCTGCCTCCTGCCGGAGGCGGGGAGTGTTTTTTAGATGCGTCAGGAGTTGCGCCGATTCGATCTCAAATTGGCGTTTGCCTGTTTGGAGGAATGACTGATGGGTGTTTTGAAGCGATATGGCGAATACCTTCCCGTTACGAAAAAAACTCCGGCGGTGAATCTCGAGGAGGGGAGCACGCCCCTGGTCCTCCTGGACCGGATCGGCTCCAGCCTCGGAATTGAGCTGTGGGGAAAGCTCGAGGGGTGCAATCCAACTGGCTCGTTCAAGGATCGCGGGATGGTTCTGGCCGTGGCAAAGGCGATGGAGGACGGTGCCAGCGCGTTTGTATGCGCGTCCACCGGCAACACATCCGCGTCAGCTGCGGCATATGCCGCGCACGTCGGAGCGCCCTGCTATGTGCTGCTGCCGTCTGGCAAGGTCGCAATGGGAAAACTCGCTCAGGCGCTCATATACGGCGCTCGGGTCATAGCCGTCGACGGCAATTTCGACAGAACATTGGAGATGGCCCGCGAGGCGTCCGCCAAATGCGGTTTCGCAATCGTGAACTCGGTCAATCCTTACAGGCTGATCTCCCAGAGGACGGGCGCGTGGGAGATATGCGAGTCCCTAGGGGATGCTCCGGACCTGCACGCGATTCCGGTCGGCAACGCCGGGAATATCAGCGCGTATTGGGCCGGCTACAAGGAATTTCGCGAGCGCGGAAGATCAAAAAAACTGCCCAGAATGATGGGTTTTCAAGCCGAGGGCGCCGCTCCGCTCGTGACTGGCATGGCATGTCCGGTCCCGGAGACCGTGGCTACGGCCATACGCATCGGCAACCCCGTCAGCGCACATCTGGCGAGGGAAGCCGTCCGCGAATCCGGCGGCGAGTTCAACTCGGTGACGGATGCGGAGATACTGGAGGCGCAGAAGATACTCGCCGCCCGGGGCGGGATTTTCGCCGAGCCGGCATCCTGCGCTCCCCTGGCCGGACTGATAAAGTTGAAAAAATCGGGCCTCCTGCCGGAGGGATCTCGGGTCGTCATGGTGCTGACCGGCAACGGACTGAAGGACCCGGACACGGCGTTGTCTCAGGTCGAAAAGCCGGTCGCCATAGGCGGGACGATTGAGGATCTGATGGAGGCGCTCAGACAGTGACAGCGACAGCACCTATTATCCGCGTCATGACGCCGGCAACCAGCGCTAACCTCGGCTCCGGCTTCGACTCGCTGGGAATGGCGCTGTCGCTTTATAACGTGTTCACCGTCACGGAACTCCTGCCAAAGGGAGAATTTCGCTCGGACGTCATCGGAGAGGGCGCGCGAGAGCTGACCAGCGCGGACTCGAATCTTGTGGTGCAGAGTTACATCGATGCCTGCCGGATGTGGAACGTGGAAGGTCAGGGGTTCGGCATCGTCTCGCACAATGTCATCCCCCTCTGCCGGGGGTTGGGCAGTTCGGCGGGGGCAGTGGTGGCCGGCGTTCTGATCGCGGACTCGCTCTGCCGGGTCGGCGCGTCTGAGACGGATCTGCTCAGAATGATGACCAGGATAGAGGGACATCCCGACAACGTTGCCCCGTGTTACCTCGGCGGGATGACGGTTAGCGCCTGGGATGGCCAGGACCTGCGTTATGTCAGGTTCCCGTCCCTGCCCGGCGACATGCACGTCGTGGTGGCAGTGCCGGACGTCAGGGTGCGGACCAAGGATGCGAGAGAGGCCCTTCCGAACAAGGTGGAATTTGGGGATGCCGTGTTCAACCTGGGACGGGCTGCGCTCCTGACCGCCGCTTGGGCTGCTGGCAGGTGGGATCTGCTGTCCTGGGGCATGGACGACAGGCTGCACCAGCAGTACAGGGCGCGATTGTTCCCGGGCGGAGATGTGATCATGGACAGGGTCCGCGGCATACCAGGCTGTCTAGGCGTGGCGATCAGCGGCTCGGGCCCGAGCGTGATAGCCCTGGTCAAGGGAAAGCCGAGGCTGGTCGCCGAGGCAATGTGCGCCACTTTTTCGGAATACGGTGTCGACTCGCTTTTCTTCGTGTTAGAGGGAAACGCCGACGGCGCGCGCATTGAGACGCGGATAGACGCGCGAGCGTAGGCAGGAGCGGTGTGTGATAAAATGACAAACGCGGTATGCGATAAAAAGAATAAAAACGGCGCTGGTATCGTTGTCCTCAAATTCGGGGGCAGTTCGTCGATAGACACCGGACACATGCAGCGCATGGCCGGCGTGATTCGAAGGTACCTCGGCAAGGGGTACGGCCTGTCGGTGATCATCTCGTCGATGGGCAGCACCACCGACAGGCTGATCGAGATGGCGAACGACGTGTCCGACGAGTTCGACGGCAGGGAGATGGACCAGCTCTTGGCGACAGGAGGCCAGCAGAGCGCGGCTCTGCTGGCTCTGGCCCTGAAGGGGGAGGGGATTCCGGCTCAATCGTTCACGGCGGCTCAGGCCGGTTTTCACGCAAACGGATTTCCGATGGAGGGCAGGATTTACAGGGTCGATCCCGCAAACGTGACAGCGGCCGTGAAGGCCGGAATGGTTGCGGTTGTGACCGGATTCCAGGCCATAACCGACGACGGCGACGTGATCACGCTCGGCAGGGGAGGAACCGATCTCTCGGCAGTCGCTCTGGCCGCCGCA
>JAISLO010000087.1 GCA_031290815.1 Synergistaceae bacterium
CGGGCTGTGCCAGAGAGTCATGATAGCCATGGCTCTCATTTGCGAGCCCAAGCTCCTCATAGCGGACGAGCCGACGACCGCCCTCGACGTCACTATACAGGCGCAGATACTCTCGCTCATGGCCGGCCTCAGGGAGCGCCTCGATACGGCGATACTGATGATAACTCATGATCTCGGAGTGGTCGCTGAACTCTGCGACAGGGTTTATGTCATGTACGCCGGTTACGTGGTGGAACAGGCGAGCGTATATGAACTGTTCGAGGAACCGTTGCACCCTTATACGTCCGGCCTGCTGCGGTCGCTCCCGCGAGTCGACGCGACGGCAGGCGACAAGGGCGTTCTTTACAGCATCCCAGGCATGGTACCCAGCCTTCATGAGATAACCGGCGGGTGCCCGTTCGAGCAAAGATGCGAGAAATCATTCGATAGATGCAGGATGGAGATCCCGCCGCTTCGCAACGCGCGGGACGGTCATATGGCCCGCTGCTGGCTTTATTCGGAGGGAACCGGCTGTGATTGATCTGATCGAGGTCAGGAAAATCTGCAAGGATTTCCCGGTTAGGGGCGGTTTTTTTTCCGTTTCGAAGCGCTCTTGGCTCAGGGCAGTGGACTCGGTCTCGCTCGGCATACGCCGGGGCGAGATTCTGTCGCTGGTTGGGGAGTCGGGTTGTGGCAAGAGCACTCTGGGCCGCCTCATATTGAACCTGATTCCTCCTACGTCAGGCGAGGTGATATACGACGGCAGGAATTTATCGGGGCTGCCTGAAAAAGAGATGCGCGAGGCGCGGAGGAAAATGCAGATAATATTTCAGGATCCGTACTCGTCGCTGAATCCTCGTATGAGGGTTCTGGATATCTTGGCGGAACCGCTCGTCACGCACGGCGCCGCGAAAAGCCCGCCGGAAATACGGGAAATGACCTCCAGAGTCATGCGGCGCGTCGGTCTGAGGAGCGACGCGCTCAGGCGCTTTCCTCACGAGTTTTCCGGAGGGCAGCGTCAGAGAATCGGCATAGCGAGAGCCATAGCGCTGGAGCCGGAACTGATTGTTTGCGACGAGCCGCTTTCAGCCCTCGACGTTTCCGTTCGCTCACAGGTGATAAACTTGCTTTGCGAACTCAAGAACGAGCTGGCCCTGACGTATCTTTTCATATCTCACGACCTCTCCGTGGTCCGCTATTTATCGGACAGAATATGCGTCATGTACCTTGGAAGGATAGTCGAGACAGGCGGTTCGGACGAAATTTTCTCAAATCCGATGCATCCGTACACGAGATCTCTTATATCCGCGGTTCCGGTCCCTGACCCCCGCAGGAGGAACCGCGAGAGAATCATATTGAAAGGAGAGATGCCGAGCCCGGTGGATCCCCCCTCCGGGTGCGCCTTTCGGACGAGATGCCCTGAAGCCGCCGGCATCTGCTCCGCTGAGCGCCCTGTCCTGCCGGATGCCCCAGGGCACGCGGCGGCGTGTCATTTCGCGTGAGAGATGGTCCGAAGATTTGCTGTTGACTATTACGAAAAAACTCATTAAAATGTTTATCACTTACACGGTTTCTATAAAATTATAGGAGGTTATGTTATGGACAGTAACGGAAGATCGAGGCTTTTTGTCGTATTGGCGGCGGTTGCGGCCGTTTTGTGCTTTGCGGTTCCCGGCAAAGCGGCGGAGAAGTATCTTAAGCTCGTGTACCCAAACGAGCCGCCCACGATGGACGCGCAGGTGAACACGTCAGATTATATGGTGCCCTATAACATCTTCGACAGGCTTGTGGAAAAGATAGCCGATCCAGTGACCCGCGAGCCCAAGCTGATCCCAGGCCTCGCGGAGAGCTGGACGCAGAGCGCGGACGGAAAGGTCTACACGTTCAAGCTCCGGAAAAACGCCAAGTTCTCGGACGGCACTCCAGTCAAGGCGAGCGATGTTGTCTATACGTTTACGCGCATGTTCACTCCGGAGACCAAGAGCCTCCAGACTGGCGGTTTCGAGCTGATCGTCGGCGCCAGAGACATGCTCGCCGGAAAGGCGAAGACCCTCGCCGGTGTCAAGGCCATCGACGATTACACGGTCGAGATTACGCTGTCGGAGTTCATGGCGCCCTTCCTCGATATATTCATAACGGATCCAGCTGGCAGCATCTACCCCGAGAAGTTCGCCAAGGAGAGGGGGAGCAAGTTTGGCCTGTCCCCGGAGGACACCATGGGGTCCGGGCCGTTCATCCTCAAGGAATGGGTCATCGACAGCTACCACGTTTTGGAGGCCAATCCGGGTTATTGGCGCGGCAAGCCGCCCGTCGACAAGGTCCGCATCAATGTCGTGGGTGACGCCGAGACCGCTCGCATGATGTTCGAGACAGGCGATATCGACATATTCGACTGCGACGTCGCCAGGTCCCAGATCCCTTACTTCGAGAGCTCCGAGAAGTGGAAGAACCGCATAGTCAAGAGCCAGCGCATCGGCCTTTCGTACCTGGCGATAAACCTCAAGGAGAAGCCCCTCGACGACCTGCGAGTCCGCAAGGCCCTTCAGATGGCGGTGCCGCGCAAGGAGATCCTGGACAATGTTTATTACGGCACAGGGGTTCTGCCGGACAACATACTCCCCAAGGGCACGGCGCCTTATCAGCCGAACCCCAAACAAAAGATAGTCTATGATCCCGCCCGCGCGAAAAAAATCCTCGAGGAGGCCGGATACAAGCTTCCTGTTGAAG
>JAISLO010000088.1 GCA_031290815.1 Synergistaceae bacterium
TGGGGGTCTATGATCTCCATGTCCTCGTATTCCTCGGCCGGGATGTCGAGGGCCGCAATAAGGAACGCGCGTATTATCGCTATATACCGATGGTCGCCAAACACCATCTTAAAGACCAGATCATTCTTGAGCGGCAGAAGACGCGAAACTTTTGACGTTTTCTGAGGGCCGCCCAGGGTTTCGTCAACCTGGATCTCCTTCGGTTTCCTTCCCTTTTTTGCCATGCGCGAACACCTCCGTCCCTTCGAGGTTATTTTAGCATGGTTTGCGGCGATACGCGGACATTATTCCACGATTTTATCGGTATCGTGAGATAGTATGTTGTTTGGTAATTTTCCAAAAATATGAAAAAACTTCTTCTTGGGCTCAGCAGAACACAGAACATAACACTATCGCCAGAATATCCGGCCAAAAAAAATTCCGCTTTTATATTTATCGTTATCAACATTTCCGGTCTCTTTGTCTTTATTGGTCAGTATTTTGATGCGTTTGCCCTGCACAGGTAACGCGTGATACTGGTAACGTGTGATATTGACTTATCAAGCATTTCGCGTAGAATATATCCTCGTGATGTTCGAGCCGTTAGCTCAGTTGGTAGAGTACTGGATTTTTAATCCAGGTGTCCCGGGTTCGAGCCCCGGACGGCTCACCATCATAATACTAAAGTATTCGGTCCCATCGTCCAGCGGTCTAGGACACCGCCCTTTCAAGGCGGCGACACGAGTTCGAACCTCGTTGGGACCGCCAAGGAATACCAAGGCTTCAGGGGTTTTGCCTCTGAGGCCTTTTTCTTTTGTTCTAACACGGCTCTAACAATCAAAGCAATATCCCTACTCCAGTTTATCTGGGGATAGATACTTAGGAAAATTTTCATGCCAAATTCGGCACGAAAATTTGAAAGTTGCTTTTCCAGTTTATCTGGGATAGGTTAGACAACCTGATGCTCATATATTTCATTCAAACCGGTATTACAGAACGCCTGATTGATGTAAAATAACCCAAAATACTGCCGAGGGCGGGGGACTTTTAGATGACGGCAATTGCAACGGCATCGCAGGCAAGGCTCCTGAACACGTCAGAGGTCAAGAAACTTGCGGCCGCCGATGTGTTCAAGGGGATTTTCATAGTTAACAGCCTCATGAGGAAGATGGACAAGAACAGCCGTCCGTATTGGGATATGACGGTGTCGGACGCTCATGGCAGCCTTGCCGCTAAGGTGTGGTCGGATGCCAGCTGGTTGGACAGGTCAAGCTCGGATCTGGAGAACAAGCCGGACATGCTCTCGGAGGCGCAGATATCCTCCCTCAAGGGACATACCGTCGGGGTCACTGGCCGCGTCTCCGATTACAAGGGACAGCTTCAGTTCAGCTTCAACGCGATATCGCTGCTCAATCAGAGCAAATTTCCTCCGGCGGATTACATTGCCGTCTCCGGCATACCCGAACCGGTTCTGTCGCAGAGGCTGGACGCCGTGATCAGCACGTGCGGGGAAGTTATCCGCGATTTCCTGCGCTTCGTTTTCAGCGGCGACCGCGCCAGGGCGTTCTCCATTGCGCCCGCCGCGGTGTCGAATCATCACGCGTACGCGCACGGGCTCCTGGAGCACACTCTTACGGTGACGGACTCCGCCAGGGGAATCGCCGGGATCTACAGGGACGTCTACCCGTCCATCGACATTGACATCGTGACAGCAGGTGCTCTGCTCCACGATTTGGGAAAGATCGACTCCTACTCCATGTCCCCAATGCCCGAGATAACCCTTGCCGGCGCGGTTTTGGACCATATAGCGATCGGGTACTCCATGTTCTCAGTGCTGGCCGGAGAGGCCGGACTTCCCGAGGGCATCCGAATACACCTGGGGCATATAATTCTGAGCCATCACGGACAGAAGGAGTTCGGCTCGCCGGTGCTTCCGTCCACGCCGGAGGCGCTCGTCGTCTCCATGGCGGATGAGCTCGACTTCCGCCTGTTCTGCTGGAGGGACGCGACACGTGACCTCGCTTTGAATCAGGATATATCGGCCTTTCACTTCGCGGCTCAGAGGCGTTTCTGGCGTGCTGGCGGCGGCGCGAATGGCTGACGTCCGCCGTTTTACCGTCACTGCCGACCATGACGGCAGAAGGCTTGACAGGGTTCTTCGCGGGCTTTACCGCGCCGTCTCGCTTGGTATGATCATGGCGGCCATTCGCAAGGGGAGCGTCAGGGTGAACGGCAAAAGGAGCGGCGGCGATGCCCGCCTCGCTGAGGGGGACATAGTGACAGTTCCGTGGGCCTCCGTGGAAGCACCCCACCATAGCAGTATCGAAAGAGATGCCCGAGAGGAGCTCACCACCCTCTTCAGGAGCGATGACGTGTGGATCCTCGAAAAGCCGGCCGGGTTGCTGAGCCAGCCGGACAAAAATTCAGACGACTCGGTCATAACCAGGGTCTGGTCGTATCTGTCGTGGACCAGGACGGATTTCAGGCCGACATTGGTGCACAGGCTCGACCGAGGAGCGTCGGGCGCGATAATTGCGGCGCTTGCCGGACCTGCGTTGCGAACGCTCTCCGAGCTCATCAGGGAGGGAATGATAAAAAAAACATACCGGGCCGTCGTCAGCGGCGCGCCGCCGGAATCCGGGGAGATCGGCCTCCCCCTGCTCAAGTCGGAGCGCGGAAACATGGTGACCATTGACGCAAGGGGAAGGATGTCGGTCACGAGATACAAGACCCTCAAACGCGGCGGAGAGCGCGCGCTCGTGGAGTTGGATCTGATGACTGGCAGGCCGCATCAGGCGAGGGTCCACATGTCTTCCATAGGCCACCCGATAATAGGCGACGCCAAGTATGGAGGGCAGCCGGCCGGAAGGTTGTTCCTTCATGCCTGTTCCCTGTCCTTTCCCGACGCTCCGGGACTTCCTCTGTCCCTGAGAGGCAGTACCGTGACGTCAGAGACGCCGCCGGAGTTCAACAGCGA
>JAISLO010000089.1 GCA_031290815.1 Synergistaceae bacterium
GGTTTTGCCGCGCGGTGCTGTTGTGGGGGGGGGCGGGGTGCTGCCCCCCTGGGGGGGGTCTGGGGCGGCGCCCCCGGGTTTTGTTATTTAAAGGGGTGGAGAATGTCTGGGTTTGTAGAGGAAATCAGGCCGATAGACGATTGCCTTGAGGCCGCGTCCAAGTCGCTTGGATTCCCCTGGGATGTAAAAGAGCGCAGAGTGAGCCTGCAAGACGCGCTTGGAGCCCGCTCGTCGAGGGATATCCGTGCCCCCGAGCCATATCCTCCGTTTACGAGGAGCCTGAGGGATGGTTATGCGTTGGATCACTCCAACACGATAGGGGCGTCGGCGGCATCGCCCGTGTTTCTCCGAATGGCGGGAGAGGTCATGATGGGAGAGGAACCCTCCTTTGAGCTGTCCGGAGAGGAAACCGCCGCCATCCCGACCGGAGGCATACTGCCTAATGGAGCGGACGCGGTCGTCATGATCGAGGATACGACTGTTTCCTGCGGCTGGGTCGAGGTCCGCAAAGCGGTTCAGCGCAATGAAAACTTAGTCTGTAAAGGCGAAGAGGTCGCCGTTGGAGATGTCTTGATAAAAAACGGAGATCTGATTGGCTGCGCTGTGCCGGGCATGTTGGGGTCCTTTGGAATTTCGGAGGCGGATGTGCAGGACGTGAAAATAGGGATAATCTCCACCGGAGACGAAATAGTGCCGGTGAGTGAGTCTCCTCCAGTCGGTTTCATCCGCGACGCGAACACGAACATAATTCAATCGGTCCTGAGGCGGTACGGCTGGGTGTCCCTGTCTTACGGAATAGTCTCCGACGAATGGCACAAGTTAAAAGCCAGGACAGACGAGGCGTTGGCCGAGTGCGACGTCGTGCTTCTGAGCGGCGGGTCGTCCGTAGGGATGCGGGACAACACGGCTAAAATCATGAGCGCGCTTGCCTCGCCCGGACTTGTGGTCAGGGGAATAAACATGACGCCAGGCAAACCGACGCTCATCGGCGGCTCTTCCGACGAGAAAAAATTGATCGTAGGACTGCCTGGGCATCCTCTTTCATGTATGACGACGGCCATTTTCGTCGTCATGCCGCTGTTGCTCGCCATGAGCGGAGTTTCCTCTTCTTCCAGCCACGCCGGGAGATATATGGAACTCGTCCTGGCTGACGACGTACAGGGGCGCGCCGGCGCGGACGAATTCATACCCATGCGCGTTGAGAAAAACCGCGCGCATCCTATGGCCGCCAAATCCGGGTATGTATCCGCCGCAAGAGACGCCGACGGCTTCATAAGATTGCGCCCAAACACAGAGACGCTGAGAAAGGGCGAGAACGCGGAGGTTTGGATATGGTGAGAGCCGGCTATCCAGAGCACTGCTCGCTCGATGACGCGCGAAAAATTCTGCTGGACGAGTTCGCGAATTCCCAGCGCGGGACCGAGGAGAGAGAGACTCTCCGTTCTTTGGGCTTCATACTGGCAGGGGACATATTGTCGAGGAGAAACGTTCCGCACTATACAGCGTCCGCTGTCGACGGATACGCCCTGCCAGCGTCCGCCACTTCCGGCGCCGCTCACGCCACTCCGGTCGTCGTCGATTCGAAAATGTTTTCGTGGGTGAACACCGGGATGCCTCTCCCATCAACGCAAGGTGCAGACGCGGTAGCGATGGTGGAGGACACGTCCTTGATCGAGGAAGGGACGGCAAGCAGGTTAAAAATCTTTCGGAGCCTGACTCAGGGGGAAAATGTGAGGGCGGTTGGCGAAGACGTCATGAGCGGACAGCTGCTGGCATGCCGAGGCGATAAGGTGACTCCAGCGCTTCTCTCGCTTTTTTTGTGCGCCGGGGTCGATAGAGTCGCGGTATGCTCCCGTCCTAAGGCTATATTTATCCCTACCGGCAACGAGATTGTTTCATCGGAGCGCTGGTTCTCGGCGGAAAAGATCGAAGCGGGCCTCGTGGCGGACAGCAACTCCGCATACGCTGCGTCGATGTTTTCGTCATGGGGGTATCAATTGGATGTAGGGCCGATCCTGGCCGATGACCCGGACGTCATAGCCGAAGCGGTGTCGAACGCTGCGCGCTGTTACGATCTTGTGCTGGTGAGCGCCGGGTCGGCCAAGGGCAGGAAGGACCACTCTGCGAATGTCTTTTCCAGGCTGGGACGGATGTTGTTCCGATATGTGCGCATGAAACCAGGCCGGCCTGCCATGGCGGCAAATATAGGAGGGACTCCTGTTATTTGCGTCCCTGGATTCCCGATATCCTGCGCGGTGACGCTCTGGTCGCTCGTCTATCCCCTGCTGAAAATTCTATCAGGGGAAAATGTCACTGAGGATTATATATCCGAGGCAATAGGCGTCAGGAACGACATAGAGGCCAAGCTGACTGTTCAGCATTCGTCTCCCGCCGGAGTCGCCGAGTGGCTGAGAATGAAGTGCGCGTCCGTGGACGGCGCTATGCTTTGCTGGCCGCTGTCAGCCGGCGCGAGCGTCCTCTGGGCTCTGGCGGAATCGGACGGAATATCGTTCCTGCCGGAGAACAGCCTTGAACATCCCAGCGGAAGCAGCGTCACGGTGCGCCTCACAAGGAACGTCGATTTCTCTCGGCGGCTGCTGTTCCAAGGATCGGACGACCCGGCAGTCGGACTCCTCGTTCCAATAATCAGGCAAAAAGGAGCGGACTTCGTCATAAGGCCCGTTGGCAGTATGGCCGGGATCGCGGCGCTGGGCAGAGGGGAGGCCCATCTTGCCGCCGCCCATCTGTTGGACCCATCCGACGGGACATACAACACAAATTACATAGATCGATTCTCGAACGGCAGAAATTGGAGCCGCAGGTTGATTTTCCACCGAGAGCAGGGAATAATGACAGCGAGGGGCAACCCCAAGGGAATTTTCTGTTTTCGCGATCTCGCGTCAGGCAGAGTCGTCTTTGAAAACAGGCAGCCAGGAGCCGGAACGAGAGTTTTGTTCGATCACATGCTGAAGGAAAATGGATTGGAGAAAAATGACGTTGCCGGTTATGACCGAATTTCGATCACCCATCTCGAAGCGGCCAACAAGGTTGCCTCCGGCGTGGCCGACGCCGCGCTTGGGATAAAAGCCGCGGCGGACGCGTTGGGGCTCGATTTCATTCCCATCGCGCGCGAGCCCTATGAACTCGTCTTTTCGGAGCGCTTTGAGGAACACCCCGCGTCAAAAATTCTCATGGACGCTCTGGAAAGTGAAGAGTGGAGAGAGTCGGTTCTAAAAATGGGAGGCTACGAATGGCCTGTATAAGGAGAAAATGTTTTGAACATCGTTGCCGTCTCTGGATATAAGGATTCCGGCAAAAGCACGCTTTGCGGGATAATGGTCAGCGCGCTTTCCAAGCGCGGCCTGAGCGTCGGTTATATCAAACGCACGGAGGAATTTGTCGCGTCCCGCGGAGACACGGACTCCGGGGCAATCTGCGCGTTGGGAGTCCCGGCCCTCCTGTGGGGAAAGGACTCCTTCAGGTTTGAGAAGATATGCAGCCAAAGCGGGAACGCCGACGTATACAGCATTGCCGGGATGTATTTTCCACAGGCTGACATAGTCATATTGGAGGGAGGAAAGGATCTGCTCCTGCCCAAGATATGGGTTTTGAGGGAGAACGAACAGCCTCCTGACGACAAAGGCATCTTCGCGCTTTATGACCGATATGGAAACGGGGACGGCGGTCTTCGCTACGGAGCGGATGATTTGGACCGCCTCGTCCTGGACATCGCGGGGAGGGTGAAGAGTCGCGGAAGCGTCCGCGTCTATATGGACGAAAAGGAGATCGCGATGAAAAATTTTGTAGGGGATTTTATCGCCGGCGGAGTCAGAGGAATGCTCGACTCGCTGAAAAAACCTCTGAACTGCGACACATCGGGAAACATTCGCATCTATCTGGACAAAAAATAGATCCAGGGAGCGCAGCTCCCTGACGGAGCTTGGGGCGGAGCCCCAAGGTATTGCATTTGCCGTTATCGAGGTGACGCTGTTGAGCGATCAACGCATGAAACGTTACGCAAGGCATATAGTGCTTAAAAAGATAGGGGTCAAGGGTCAGCGGAAACTGCTCGACGCCAGGGTCCTTGTCGCCGGCGCAGGCGGACTGGGCTCGCCTGCGGCGCTGTATATGGCCGCGGCCGGCATCGGAACCATAGGCATAGCGGACGGTGACGTCGTGGAGCTGTCAAACCTCCAGCGCCAGATAATGTACAGCGCCGCGGACGTGGGCATGGAAAAGACGCGGTCGGCGGCGGAGGCCATTCGAGGCTTGAACTCGGATGTCAGCGTGAATATTTACGATACATTCTTATCCTCCCAGAACATCATGGAGATCATCGATCCGTATGATTTCATCTTGGACTGTACGGACAATGTTTCATCGAAATTTCTGATAAACGACGCCTGCGTCATCGCGGAAAAACCGTTTGTACATGCGGGAATCGGCAGTTTCTATGGGCAGATCATGACCTACGCGCCAGGCGCGGCCCCATGCTGCCGGTGTGTTTTCGGCGACCCTGATGAGGCTGATGATGCGCAGAGGCGCAGGGGCGGCGTGATCGGCGCGGTATGCGGGGTTATCGGCAGTCTCCAGGCTATGGAGGCAATTAAGTATATAATTGGCATAGGGGACCTTTTGAGCGGCCGCATTCTCACTTATGACGCGCTGACAGCCGAATTCCGGACCCTCAAAACATCCGGCAGGGTAGACGACTGCCCGGTGTGCGGGACTAACCCGACGATCACCGAAATTGGGAGGAAATAGCGTGGAGTTCATAAAGTCATGTGTCGAACCGTCTTTGTCGGAAATGAGGAAACTGAGCGAGGAAACGCGCCGCATCATCGAGGATGTCAGAGAACATGGTGACGAAGCCGCGGCGCGTTATCAAAAGAAGTTCGACCAATGCGAACGCGGCGATTTCAGGCTGTCCCGCGATGAAATAGAGCGCGCTTACAAATCCGTAAGCGAGAGCTTTCTCGCGGACTTGCGCCGTGCGGCCCAAAATATCCGAGCTTTTGCAGAAGCCCAGATGGACTCCATTCACGAAATTTCCTCGTTCAGCCCTTCGCCTGGGATATCGCTCGGGCACAGAAAGATACCGGTCCAGTCTTGCTGCTGTTACGTCCCCGGTGGTTCGTATCCGTTGTATTCGACAGCGCTGATGCTCGCAATCCCCGCCAAAATTGCCGGGACGCCGCGAGTCGCCGCCTGCTCTCCGGCCATGAAAGGCAGAG
>JAISLO010000090.1 GCA_031290815.1 Synergistaceae bacterium
GGCCGTTCGAGCCCTATCTCAGCGAAGTACTCGTCAAACGTTTTCATGACAGGGTCCAAAAACGTCCCTATCTCGACGGGATCCTCCTTTGGGTCGAAGGCGACGGCGAATCCGCCTCCCGCGTTTATCTCTCTCGGAGAGTATCCGATGTCGTCCAAAAGCTCCCTCATCCGAGAGACCAGGGCTCGAGCCGCCAATACATGGGACTCGGGATCGCTTATCTGAGAGCCTACATGAAAGTGGAACCCCTCCAGATCGATGGAAGAGGATTCAACGGCGAATTTTACCGCCTCAGCCAGATCGTCGCCTCGGAGCGGCAGGCCAAATTTGCTGTCCAATCCTCCGGTCTGGATATACTTATGCGTATGAGAATCGACTCCGGGAGACACGCGGATCAGTATTTTTTGCGAAACGCCCTCCGCCCGGGCTATGTTCGACAGTCTCTCCATCTCCGTCATATTGTCGACCACAACGCGCCCCACTCCGAGTTTGACGGCGTATGTCAGCTCCCGACACGATTTCGCGTTGCCGTGGAACATGACCTTGCCCATCGGAAATCCCGAGAGGAACGCGGTGTGCATCTCGCCCCCCGACACGACATCGAGCCAGAGTTTTTCCCGCCTGGCTATGCACGCCATTGCTCCTGTGAGAAACGCCTTGCTCGCGTAGGCTGCCCTCGTTCTGTCATGCTTGTTCAGGAAACGTTCTCGTATCTGACGAATGCGATCGACTATCATATCCTCGGACATGACATATAGGGGAGTGCCGTGCTCTTCCGCCAGGCGAACGGCGTCAAGTCCCCCCCAAGTTAGGCGTCCGTTCAGCGAAACGATTTTCAATGACTCACTCCCCCCGAAAATAAATCCATCTTTGATATTTTATCACAAAGAGCAATAGTTATTTGGGGACTTGTGAGTCAGGGGCAATGCTCCCCAGGAGCCTGTCAGAATAAAGTGATGAAGCGAAAGAAATCAGAGGAATCACAAAGAGGAAATCAATAAAAACCTTTTTCGGAATCAGCACAGGTTGTTTTGTATTGTTGTATTAATATCTACGGGAATTACGGTTCAGCTGTTTTTCCGTTGCTGAACAGACCTATAACTCGTATCCGAGCTCTCTTTTTTCGGCATGGCCGATATAATTCGATATTCTGAGGCCACCGGCCGCCGACTTGAGGTCGACGAATGTCGGGGAGCTCAAATCGTCCTTTTTGTGGGGACGCTTTATCATGACTACAGGGCGAACCAAGTCCTTTCCGCTTCCGGAAACAACGACTCCAGTCCTTCCATCCGACAGCGACACAATGGAGCCTGGCGGGTAGAGGCCGAGGCTGACCAGGAGCTCCCTCGCTATGGACAAGTCGAAGTGTACTCCCGCGTCCTTCAGGATTATGCTTATGGCGTTCCTGGACGACATGGGGTTCTTGTATACCCGTTTCGCGGTGAGCGCGTCGAATACGTCCGCCACAGCGGTTATCCTGGCCGAGAGGGGAATGTCCATTCCCCTGCGCCCCATGGGATATCCCTTTCCGGACCACTTTTCGTGATGACAGCCTATAACCGCCAGTATTTCCTCATCCCTTATGCCGGAATTCATGGCAAGAGTCATTCCGAGAACCGGATGGCGCTTCATCTCCCTGAACTCATCCTGGTCCAGCGCTCCCGGTTTATTGAGCACCGCCGGCGAGATCTTTGCCTTCCCCATGTCGTGCAGCAGCCCGCCGGTTATTATCTTCTGAAGAAACTCCCTGTTGTCGGGAAATAGCTTGTTGGCGAGAAATCCGGTGAGAACCGCTACGTTGAACGAGTGCACAAACGTATATTCGTCAGCCTCGCGCACCCTGCCGAGAGAAAACGCCACCGACGGCTGTTTCAAAATATCCTCTGTGATGTCTGAGCTCATGTTGGTTACTGAATTGACCACCTCGGAGCTGATTTCATTCTCCCGTATCGCATGGAAGAGGTTATCCACTCCCTTCACGATGTCGCTGGCCTTCTCTTTGCTTATGAGAGCTTCGCCGGCGGAGTACACGTTTTCTATGATCTCGTCTATATCACGATCCGAGAGCTGCTGAGTCATCTGAAGGAGAACATGCGTGATCCCGTGGGCCTCCATTTTACTTATGAGGTCGTCCATGTTCGATTCGAAGAATGTTATGTCGACACCGGCCGGCAATATCACGGCGCCCTTGTCGGTAATCACGTCCGCCGCTACGATCCCCTCGCTGTCGCCGAGCATGCGCACCGGAACATTGACAATGATCATATGTTCCTCATCGGAAGCCTCAGCTTCGTTCATCCCTATATATTCCAACTGCGCCGTTCCGGTAATCACGCTATCATCTCTCCCATACCTGCGACGTGCGTTCGCGCTCAGCGTATTTTACTATACCATTTTACTACAACTTTACTATAACGATTACAAGGTTGATTTAGAAACACATCCTTTTTTAAAAATATATTATAATCCTGACTGAAATGCAAGTAAAGATCGAGAGAACTTAGCAAACTAAAATAAGATGAAGTGAAGTTTTTGTTTTGGACAGCCTCATGCCCGCAAACAGCCGCCACGTATTTTCCCTGCCGCCCTTTACAACTTTTTGGATTTTCTTAATTTTGATGCGTTGATGTGTTTGGGTCGATGCGTCGATGCGTTTGCCCTGGATCTTGCGCGAAAAATATTTGCATTTGCGGCCAAACATGTTATACTGCCCAAGTTGAAGCAACAAGCGGAGGAATGCGCCTCTCACCTGATGACAGCGAGTCAGCGGGTCAATAGCGGGGAAATAATTTTCCACGAACCTATGGGGGATGGCGCGTTGTATGCTGTCCCCCTTTATGTTCTCTCGGGCAGGCCGGCACATCTGCCGAATTCTTTCAAACAATCAGGAGGTGGTTAATCATTAGCAATACCAATGTCAACAAGGAAGATGAACCGCGCGTGAACGCGGAGATCAGGGCCAGCGAGGTTCTTCTGATCGACGATCTCGGAAACAAACTCGGGATCGTGCAGGTGTCCGAAGCCCTGAAACTGGCGGAGGAGAGGGAGATGGATCTCGTTGAGGTCGCGCCGCTCGCGCATCCGCCGGTTTGCAGAATACTTGATTACGGAAAGTATCGTTTCCAGCAGCAGAAGCGAGACAAGGACGCCCGCAAAAAACAGAAGAACCAGAGCGTCAAGGAAATGAAGATGCGCCCAAAGATCGATCAGCACGATTATGACTTCAAGGTCAAGGCGATCAAGAGTTTCCTCGCGGACGGCCACCGCGTCAAGGTATCCGTCTTTTTCAGAGGACGCGAAATGACCTTCCTGGACAGGGGCCGAGAGGTACTGAACCGGGTCAGAAATGACATAGAGCCGTTCGGCAAGGTCGAGACGGAGCCAAGGATGGAGGGCGCTTACATGAGGATGATGGTGAGCCCG
>JAISLO010000091.1 GCA_031290815.1 Synergistaceae bacterium
ATGGCGAGCCAAAGCTGATGCTGAGCGTCCTGCCATTTCTCCCTCAGACTTCAGGGGACAGTCTCACGAAGTGCCTCAGCTCGATCGCCGGGAACCTTCCGATGTTCGGTTTCGTGCCCTCCGATTACACTACCAACTTCAGAAGACCGCTCGTCATCTTCAATGGGGAAGCGTATCCGGAGTCCTGCGCGATAGCGATGATGTCCGGGAATGTCAACCCGAGATTCTTCTCCGAGTCCGTCCCGGAGAACAAAATACTCAGACGAAAAGCCATAGTGACCGAGTCGGATGAGAATTGTCTCAGGAAGATCAACGGCGCGCCGGCCTCCGAATTCATGGAAGCCCACGGAATGATCAGGGATGGCAATATATGGGGAGCAAAGGTAATTCCGTTCATCATAGACTTCAACGACGGCACCCCGTGGACCGTCCGCGTTTTGAATATAATAACTCCGGATGGATTTCTCATCCTCGGGGGCGAGGCCAAGGAGAACTCTACGATAGAACTCTGCGCCGTCGAAAGCGACGACATCGTCAACACGGCGTCATATCTCGCGGACGCTGTGTCCGCCGGAAATTACGATTTTCTGATCATAGCCTCGTGCGTGACCAGGAATTTCATCCTGGAGCTCGACAACGGGGCGGAGATCGCTATATTCCGTTCACGCCTCGGAGGCCGCCTCCCGTTCCTCTTTTTATACACCGGAGGGGAGATCTGTCCGGTGGTATATGACGGAGAGAGCTGCCTGAACCGTTTCCACAATCTCACTCTGACATGCTGCGCGCTTTAGCCGGGCTAATCAAAAGCGACCTTCGAGATGATCCACAACACTGAGCACAGCGCTGAAGAATATAACGACATAAAAGAAGAACTGAAGCGCCTGCGCAAGGAAAACAGAAGGATGGCGCGGCAGATCAGTTCCATGCAGGATCTCATTCAGAGGGTTAAGTCCTCTACGATCGCGAAGAAGACCCTCAGCACGATAATCTCCGCGGAGAAGTCGAACAACGAGTTATTCCTCGAGCTCCTCCTCAAAAACAGCCCCGACATCATCCTCATGTTCGACAACATTGGAAGGTTCATCTACTGTACCGACGCCTTTCTGAGGGAAGCTCGCATCGTAAGTTTCGGGCTCATCAGGGGAAGGACATTTTCGGATGTATTCTGGCAGTTCATAGGAGCTTCCGAGACGGCGCGGCTGTCCGCGGCGTTCAGGCAGTCCGTGGCGGACAAGAAAAACATCGCGATGGAAAGCGTCATAGATTTCAGCAAAACAGGCAATCCGAGGAGCTATGCGATCAACTTCACCCCGATGACCAACGCGGCGGACAATGTAATAGGCTCGCTGTCCCTGTTCCTGGATCTGACGGACGTGCTGCAGGCCAAGCAGGCGGAGGCGGCCTCGCGGGCAAAAAGTTACTTCCTGGCCAACATGAGCCACGAGATTCGCACTCCGCTCAACGCGATAATGGGCTTCAGCGAGGTCGAGCTCAGAAAGGCGCTTCCAGACGAGACGCACAGCAACATAGAAAAAATATACAGCGCCGGTTCCACCCTGCTCGGCATCATCAACGACATCCTGGACATCTCCAAGATAGAGTCCGGCAAGTTCGAGGTCAATCCCAGCAGCTACGACTTTGCGAACATGATAAGTGACACGATAAACCAGAATCTGGTGCGCATAGGGACGAAGCCGATAAAGTTCGAGCCCATCATTGGGGAAAACATTCCATCCAGTCTGTTCGGCGACGAGATACGGGTGAAGCAGATCTTGAACAACCTGTTGTCAAACGCCTTCAAGTATACGGACGCGGGACGCGTCTCGCTCAAGGTCTCGTGTTTGCTGCTCGGCTACGACGTAATTCTTCGCTTTGAGGTAAGCGACACCGGCCGGGGGATAAAGCCCGAGAACATGGAAAACCTCTTCTCCGAGTACAGACAGTTCGACGTAAATTCAAACCGCAATATCGAGGGCACGGGGCTGGGACTCTCCATCTGCAAGAACCTGGTTAGCATGATGGACGGCTCAATCAGCGCAGAGAGCGTTTACGGCCGCGGTAGCACGTTCACGGCCTCGATCCGGCAGGGGGTTGTCGACGCTGTTCCCATCGGCCCCGACGTGGCTCGAAATCTGCAGAGTTTCAGCTTCAGGGAGAGCCACATGGAAAGCGGCAGAAAATTTGTCAGAAAACAGATGCCTTACGCGAAGGTTTTGGTCGTGGACGACGTTATGACAAACCTGGACGTCGCCAGCGCCCTTCTCTCTCCGTACGGCATCACCGTTCACTGCGTCTCCGGCGGCAGGCAGGCGGTCAATGCGGTTCGCGAGGGCAAGGAGAAATACGACGCGATTTTCATGGATCACATGATGCCTGACATGGATGGCATGGAGGCCGTCCGTGTCATCCGAAACGAGATTGGCACCGATTACGCGAAGACGGTGCCGATAATAGCCCTGACTGCGAACGCGTTGAAGGGCAATTCGGAGATGTTCCTCGAAAACGGGTTTCAGGCGTTCCTCTCGAAGCCGATAGACATAATCAAGCTGGACGTTCTGCTGAACAGGTGGGTGTATGACCTCCGGAAGGACGAACAGTACAGCCAGGCCGTCGAAGCGGGCCGAAAACCGAACGCCTCGGAGGGCGGAGATGTCTCGGCCCCGATAAACTGGAGGGTGGACGGGGTGAACTTCGAGGAGGGCATTCGCCGCTTCGGAGGCAGTGAAACATACTTGAAGATTGTGAAGTCGTACATAAATCACACGCCTGCCCTGCTTGACGAAATACGCTCGGTAAACATGGAATCGCTTGAAAAATACGCCATAACGGTGCATGGGATAAAGGGTGCCAGCATGGGCCTCTGTGCCGAGGCCGTCGGCAAGGCCGCGGCTGAGATGGAGCTCGCCGCAAAGAAGAAGGATCTCGGGTTTATCACAGCGAGAAACGAAGCCTTTTTGAACGACGTGGAGTCGCTGATCTCCGGCCTCAAGACCCTGTGCGAGAGCGGCGGCGAACGCGAATACCGCATGGAGACCGCGCCCGAACCGGACCGGGTTCTTCTTGCAGACCTGCACCGCGCGTGTATCCGCTACGATTCGACCGCTATGGAGGACATCGTATCGAACCTCGAGAAGTTCAGTTACGAATCGGGAGGGGATCTCGTAAAGTGGCTGAGAGAACAACTGGACAACCTGGAGTATGACAGCCTGCTCGAGCGCCTCGAGGAGATCGTTGGATCAGAGCAAACGCATTTAAAAATATGAGTATCTGGTTGTCTCAGACAACCCGATACTCATATTTAAAAAATCCCGCCAGGCAGTGAAGTGCTATATTGCGTTCACCATTTCTCCCATAACCAATGAAATTAAGCGTGAGCGATGTTCGTGTGGCTCGATATCTCGCTGTCGACGGTTACGAGATCGTCCGCGGACAGATCGCTGATCTTGGCGTGCCCGGTTATCCTGGCGTAGGTCTTCAGCTCTTCGAGCGTCACGTTCAAAAAGTTGGCCACTCGAAGCGCCGCCGCGTCCGCGTCGAAGCCGGCGCGCAGCCCGGGATCCTGGGTGGCGATTCCGACCGGACATCTTCCGGAGCCGCATATCCTATACTGCTGACACGCGGCCGAGATCAGCGCCGCGGTGGCTATGGCTATAGCGTCGGCTCCCATCGCGATCGCCTTGGCGAAATCCGAGGAGACGCGGAGTCCTCCCGTTATCACCAGGGAGATGTCCCTGCCGTGTTTGTCGAGAAATTTCCTTGCGCGATGGAGCGCGAATACGGTCGGCACGCTCGTTGCGTCCCGAAGCAGCTTCGGAGAAGCTCCGGTGGCTCCGCCCCGCCCGTCGACTGTGATAAAGTCCGGCTTCGCGAAGGCGCAGTATTCAAGGTCCCTTTCGATTCTTCCGGCGGCTATCTTTATTCCTATGGGCCGTCCGTCCGATTCCCCCCTGAGCCAATCGACCAGGGCCTTCAGGTCCTCTTTGGATGACAATCCGGGGAACTTCGAAGGGCTGATCACGTCCTCGCCAACGGGTTTGCCCCGCGCGGCGGCGATCTCCTCGGTCACCTTGCCGCCAGGCAGATGTCCGCCCATGCCGGGCTTTGTGCCCTGCCCTATTTTTATCTCGATGGCGTCCGAATTTCTCAGGTTTTCAGCGGTGACGCTGTAGAGATTCGGCACGTACTCGAATATGTATCTGTACGCGGCCTCCATCTCCTCGCGGATGATGCCTCCCTCTCCGCTGCACGCGGCCGTTTTGGCCATGGCGCTGCCCTTGGCGAGGGCGATCTTCGCCTCCCTTGAGAGTGCGCCGAACGACATGTGGGAGATATACACCGGGTTCTGTATTACCAGCGGCTTCTTCGCTCGCCGGCCTATCACGGTCTCCGTGTCCACGTCGTCGTGATCGTCGAGGGGAGGAGGGTTTAATTGAGCGCCGAGCAGCAGGATGTCATCCCACCCCGGCATCTTCATCTTCGTGCCCATTGCGTCGATTATGCTGGTCCCTGTAACCGACATCGCGTGTATGTCGTCCATGTACCTGGACGAGGGATCGAACCTTGCGTGAGCCTCCGGATAGGCCAGGGGGGAGCCGCCGGGACTGCGAACTTCCTCCGATGACGGCGCGCCGGCCCTGCCCTCCGAAACGTCGATCAGCTTGTCCGCCGAAGAATGGCACACCGGACAGAGCGCTTTTCCGCTGCCGTCGGTCGCGACGTCCGTTTCAGCGAAAACTTCTCCGCACACACTGCACTTGAATCGCCTCATCTTTGAAAACCCTCCCGGTTGAAGTAGTGGCTGTCCGTTCAAAACGGCCCGATGTCATTCGGGTGACTTGAGGAGCGCCCGCGCGAGCTCAAGAGCTTCCGACGTCTCAACGCCGGAGAGCATTCTCGCTATCTCTCGTTCTCTTTCCTCCCCCTCGGCCTCGCGGACGGAGGTCTCGTCCCCCTCCCTGAGGACCAGGAAATGCTGATCGGCCATCGCGGCGATCGTCGCCTCGTGCGTTATGAGTATGGTCCTGCAGTTTCTGGAAAGGTCCCTCAGCTTCCTTCCGGCGAGGAGCGCGGCCCGGCCTCCGAGTCCGGCCTCGACCTCGTCGAAGACTATCACGCCGGGGAGCCTGGACGGATCGACGGAAGCCTGCATGGCGATCAGAATGCGGCTCAGCTCCCCGCCGGAGGCGGCCTTGCCTACCGGATTGCCTGGAAGGCCAGATTGCGCCAGCAGAAACGACGCGCTCTCCGCGCCGTTTGCCCTGACCTTGTCGAGCCTATTTATGACGATCGAAAATTTCGAGTCCTCCATCGCGAGGTCCTTCAGGTGAAGGTTCACCCTGCGCTCGAAGTCCGAGGCAGCAAGTTCCCTCAGCGAGCGCAGGTCCTTTGCCAGTGAGCCGGCCTCCGAACGCAGGGACGCGGCCCGCGACATCTTTGCCTCCAAGATTCCCCTGCACTCCTTCAGCCAGGCCATGCCGTTCTCGACCTCGCCTATATAAGCCAGCAGTTCATCGACCGAGAGCAGGCCGGTCTCTCGCTTCATCCTCCGCAACATACCGATTTTCGATTCCGCCTGGTCGCGGCTCGTCTCCAGTTCTTCCCGCGATACCAGGGACAGCTCCAGCTTCGCCAGATCGAAGAGTTCTTGCAGCGAGCGGAGGGCTGTCTCGCCAAGCTCGGCCCAGCGGCCCTTCGACTCGGCGGGCGCCGCGGCGCAGAGGCTCCGAACGAGGGAAGTCACCTGTTCGAGCATGTCCGCGTCGGAGTCGCCGCCGTTCATCCTGTTCAATATATCGTCATATCTGCCGACATCGGCCAAACGCCTCTCCAGGGACGAGAGTTCCTTCGTCCACTCCTCCTCGCAGCCCTGATACAGCGACATGGACCGTATTTTGCGAACCCTGGCGGGGGCGTCCTCGAGCTCGCGCTCGAGTTCTCCCCTGCGTTTTTTCAGGTCGAGTATCTCTCGCTCGGCGTCAAGCATCGCAGGAAACGCGGATGCGAGTGCGTTCCTCGTCCCAAGCAGGTCTTCGCCGCCGCAGTGGTCAACCATGTCGAGCTGCCTTGCCGGATCGAGGAGGTTCAACTGCGCGAACTGGCTCTGTATCTCTATCATCTGGGCGGACGTTTCGGCGAGTTGTCCGGCCGTGGCGAGCTCGCCTTGAATCATGCATCTCCCCTTGCCGCTTCGCGAGAGAGCTCGCCTGGTCACAAGCAGATCGCCTCCGTCATCAGAGGGCTTGTCCCACATGGCCTCGACGACGGCCTCGTCGCAGCCAGAACGGATGAGGGAGGTCTGGGCCCGTCTTCCAGAGATGAACTCGAAGGCGCGGACCAGGCTGCTCTTGCCGGAACCGCTCTCGCCGGTTATCACGATGAACCTGCCCTTGAGATCGAGCTCGGCGCTCTTTATGCCCCCAACCCCGGATACCCGAAGCAATTCTATCATAGCTGGTTCTGGTGTTCCGTTTCGTCCTTGACGTAGTTGCTCGACCGTCCCCAGCCGAGCTTTTTTCTGAGCACGTTATAATACGACGAACGATCCAGCTTTATCATGCTGATCCCCCTGTCGTCCAGAGATATCCGCGCGCTGTCCCCCTTGCGGAGGCGCATGTTTATCAACCCGTCCCGCGAGAGAAACATCTCGCCGCTCTCGCCGGACAGGCTTATCTCGATCACCTCGTTCTCGGCCATGACGACCGGGCGCGCATAGAGTGAGTGCGGGCATATCGGAGCGAGAAGGATGCACTTCACGTCAGGATGGATGACCGGGCCCCCGGCTGAGAGCGAATAGGCGGTCGAGCCGGTCGGAGTGGATATGATGATGCCGTCGGCGAGCAGCCTGTAAAGCGTCTCGCCGCCGGCCGATACGGACAGATCTATGGGGTGGGAGAGCGGACCCTTCGATATGACTATCTCGTTCAGAGCGCAGAACTCACCAGCCGTTACTCCCCTTCTCAGCAACTCGCAGCGGATTGCGGAGCGTGTACTCAGGTCATACTGGCCGGACAGGATTCTCTTGACGTCTTGGACCGCGTTCTCAGGTTTGCCGGACACTAAAAAACCCAGCCGTCCAGCGTTGATCCCGTAAAGCGGCGTGCCAAGATCCCTCACTGTACGGGCCGCCCTGAGAAACGTCCCGTCGCCGCCTATCGAGACCGCGAACTCCATCCTTCGGAAGTCTCCCCATCTCTCGGTGGGAGGTACGTATGTGTCGTCAGCCCCCTCCTCCCCGAGCATGAACTCGACCTTCGCGTCTCCGTAGCCCGCGGACATCACCTTGTCCGCTATCTCGGTGTTGAGCTTCCTGTCCCGTCTGAAGAACATGCCTACTATCCTTTTACGCATCCGTCCTCCCCAAGTCGTGGGCCTCCCGCACGATCCGTTCAAAGTCAATGGGCGGAAAATCCCCCGCGAAAGGACCACGGGCGCGATCATCGCCGCCAGGCTCAGCCCTGCGGTCACCAGACTCCAAAGTTCTTCCAAGATAGAACATAAACTCTATATTTCCCTCCGCGCCGCGAATGGGCGAGAAAGCGGCCCCTCGGAGGCTCATGCGCCCGTCCTCCCTGACAAACCCGGCAAGCCCTCTCAAAACCTCCGCGTGGAGGGCTGGATCGCGCACTACGCCTTTGCGTGTCCTGCCCCGTCCGACCTCGAACTGCGGCTTGACGAGGGCTATCATTTTTCCATCGTCATCGAGCAGGCTGAAGAGGTTGGGCAGGAGGGTCCTCAGTGAAATAAAAGACGCGTCGACCGTTATGATGTCAGCATACCGGCCGATATCGTCCTTTTTCAGATACCTCGCGTTCGTCCGCTCCAGGAGCGACACCCTGGAATCTCGGCGAAGCTCCCAGGCCAGCTGACCGTAACCGACGTCGACTGCCGCGACGGCGGATGCTCCTCTGGACAGCAGAACCTGAGTGAAGCCTCCTGTTGACGCTCCGATATCGACGCACATCAGGCCGGCCGGATTTATGCTCCACTCGTCAAGGGCCTTGATGAGCTTCAGCGCCCCTCGGCTCACCCATTTGAAGCCGCCGCCTTTTTTTACATTTATGGAAACGTCTCCTGGAAACATCGACGCGGACTTCCGGCGTTCAAGCCCCGCGACGCTGACGGCGCCCCGCGAGATCATCTCACGCGCGGCGTCCCTGGATGCGGCGAACCCTCGTTCGACGAGTATCTTATCCAGACGCCGCAGTGTTCCCGCCATAAAGTTCCTCCACAAAACACGCTATGCCGCCGGCGGTCAGCCCCTGATCCTCGAGCTGCTGAGCCCTCGTCGCGTGCGTGATATATTTTGGACCGACCCCTATCGGGTACACTCTGCATCTGACGCCGGATGTCGAAGCCCTCGCCGCTATGGACTCGCCTATGCCGCCGGTCACATACCCGTCCTCCGCCACCACCATGAGCGAGTATTTCGCCATCGCCCCGTCGATAGAGGGCCAGTCCATGGGAGCCGCGAAACGCAGGTCCATCACGGCCGGCCCCGGAATCCCCCTGGCCTCGCACTCAGCGGCCGCGCCAAGCGCGATTTCGACAGCGCTGCCCAATCCGACCAGACAGACGGTCTCGCCGTCTGACAGCATCTCAGCCTTGCCCCACGGAGCAGGGACAGATCCGGGCTGTCTCGCTACCGAATCCGGAGCGGAGCCCTTGGGATATCGGATCATCATCGGAAAATTACCGTCGTGCCATCCGGACATCATGAAATCGAGGTCGACCCTGTCCCTCGGCACGCCGATCGTCAAACCTGGAACGCTCTTTCCCCACGCCATGTCGAGGAGCCCCTGATGCGTCTCCCCGTCCTCGCCTGTGAGGCCCGCCCTGTCCACCGCGATCAGGACAGGGTGTTTTTGCATGCATATATCATGCACAAGCTGGTCCGCCGCCCTTTGGAGGAAGGTGGAGTATATGCAGACGACCGGCCTCATGCCGCCGGCCGCGAGGCCCGCGGCATACGTTAGCATGTGTCCCTCTGCGATGCCGACGTCGAAGAACCTGTCAGGGAAGAGCCCCCTGAAAGCTTCGAGGCGCGTGCCTCCCTCCATCGCTGCGGTACACGCCGCTATCCTCGGATCTCTCGACGCCATCTCACAGATCTTGTCGGCGACCGATTTGCTCCAGTCCGCGCCTTTTTTCCTGGCGGCCTGCGACGCCGCCGGCCCTATGACTGTGCCGGAGCCGACGCCGTGGAATTTCGACGGCTCATCCTCCGCCTCCGAACAGCCCTTGCCCTTTTTCGTTATGACGTGAATCAGGAGCGGTTTCGGGTACTGTTTCGAGAGCTCGAATATCTCCTCCAATTCCATGGAGTCGTGACCGTCGAACGGGCCCCAGTAACTGATGTCCATCTCCTCGAACATGTTTGTGGGCAGCAACAGGGACTTCAGCTTTGTCTTGACCCTGTCCAGCCAGTTCTCCACGCCTCGGCCCTCTGCCGACGCGCGGCACCGGTCCTTGACGAATTTTTTGAGGCGCATGTACGGCGCGCTCACGGACAGTTTCGCCAAGTGTTCGGCTATGCCTCCCACCCTGGGGCTTATGGACATCTTGTTGTCGTTCAATATGATCGTCAGCTTTGTTCCGCAGACGGACACGTTGTTCAACGCCTCCAGCGCCAGGCCGTTCAGGAGCGCTCCGTCGCCTATAACAGCCACGACCTCGTGTCCCTGCCCTCTCAGGTCTCTCGCCTTGGCAAATCCAAGGGCAGCGGATATCGACGTGCTGCTGTGCCCCACGTCGAAGGCGTCGAACTTGCTCTCCGCCCTCCTTGGGAACCCCGAGATCCCGCCCTTGGTTCGCAGGGTATTGAATTTAGTCAGCCTGTCCGTCAGAATCTTATATGCGTAAGCCTGGTGCCCGACGTCAAAGATTATCCTATCCCTCTCCGGGTTGAATACGCGCAGGAGGGCGACGCACAGCTCGACTGCCCCGAGCGAGCTGCCCAAATGCCCTCCGTTTTTCAGCGTGACGTCGATTATCAGCTTGCGGATGTCGTTGCAGAGAGCCTTCACCTCGTCCTCGCCCAAGATGGCGAGGCCCTTGTAGTTTCCAGCAAATTCCAGTATCGTCTTGTAAGGCGGTCTTTCCATGTCCTCAGTCCGTGGATTCATCTCTTGCCCGCCATCAGCTTCCCCTGTTGGCAAGCGATCTGGCGAAATCTATCAGTAGATCGCCCTCCGGGAACAACTGTTCTATGGACCTTTCCGCCTCCTCGGATTCCTCCATCGCGAGGCGTTTGGCCTCTTCCAAGCCATAGGCCGACACGAACGTCCTTTTGTTTTGGGCCTCGTCCTTCCTGGGGGTCTTTCCTAGCTCCTCCCTGGCGGCGGTGACGTCGAGTATGTCGTCGACTATCTGGAATGCGAGCCCCAGATGTGTTCCGTAATCATAGTAGCACTGCAGCGTGGTGTCTGGAATATCGCCGAGCATGGCGCCGGACACGACCGCCGCCCTGATGAGGGACGCTGTCTTGGCCCCGGCTATCCTGTACACGAAATCCCTCTCGGAGGATTGGCTCCCGGCGTCGGTGTCAAGAGCCTGACCGCCGCACATGCCGGCCGGGCCAGCCGCCTCGCTCAGTATGTTCACGGCCCGGACGGCGCGATCGAGAGGAATTCCAAAGGACGGAAGCCTGGAGAGCGCGAAACCGAAGGCCCATACCATGAGCGCATCCCCGGCAAGCAGGGACAGACATTCGCCGTATACCTTGTGATTGGAGGGATGTCCGCGCCTGTAGTCGTCGTTGTCCATGCACGGAAGGTCGTCGTGTATGAGCGATGCCGTGTGCATGAACTCGACCGCCATCGCCATCGGGAGGGCTTTCCCCGGATCCACTCCGCATCGCTCCGCGGCCGCGAGGCAGAGGACCGGGCGCAGCCTCTTGCCGCCGGCCCTCAGCGAGTATAGCATTGACTCCATCAGCCTTTGCGGAACGTTATCCGGCACGCTCTCGGAGAGCCCGGCGAGATGTTCCTCGAAGATGCCGACATACTGCCCGCTCAAAACGGCGAACGCCGATCTTTCGCTGTCGCCGCTCGTCTTATCGTCTTTATCAGCCATCGGCAAGACCACTCTCCGCTCCCTGATCGCTCGTCAAAATAGTCACCCTTCTCTTGGCGTCCTCCAGATACTCACGACAGTTCTTTATCAATTTTATCCCCTCCTCGAACAATTCGAGGGACTCATCGATCCCCGGATTTTCCGATTCGAACCAGTTGACAATCTCCTGCAGCCTCTCCATATCATTGCTGAAGCTCATGACAAACCTCTCCCAACGAGTAAAGGCAATCGCGCCAAAAGAGTCCGCTCCTGGCGCATATATTTATGAAACACTTACCGGATCGCAAGACAACGCAACTCGCCGCCGGCATATCACATCCATCAAAAGTCAGAGAGGATGACAAACTCTGACGCCTCATTCGCGAAAAAAATCCATCTATGACATTTTACCACAACTGCTCCGTTCTATTGATCATTCGAAATACCGCCGGCAAATTGCCAGGGAAGCGTTATAGTTTAAAGATACTTAGCTATCAAGTTCAGCGATTTCTGCGGTGAGAAGTTCGTGTAGCTTTCTCATCTCGGCTTCCGTCAAAGTTACGCCTTTGCCCATTTTCTGATGTTCGCCATCCCAGTCACGGACATCGTACTTCGGTTCACGGCCATTCCAGCTTATGCGGTTGAATTCTTTGCGCCAACCTTTACTTCTTTCTGAGATTATGCCGAGCTCATTGATTATCTCGTACTTAAAGTCTTCCTTTTTTGTTGCCATATCCATTCCCCACTTCGTTAATTGGCTCGCCAAGCAGGTTTACCTTTCGTCGCAAGTGAGCCTCTTTTTTCAAATGAATAGTTCATTTCCGAACCCTTCAGAGCTTGCTCAATATCCGAATGTTGAGCAGGAGAATCAATAACCCAAAGATAGCTACCGGTAGCTCTGTTGTCTATATACGCAACGCCAAGTCGTTCTAATTCCGAAATCACCGGGACAGTAAACAAGGTCAACTGTCCGTCGTTAATGCGGCGCCGTGGCTCTTTTGCCTGCGCAGTGTCATGCTTTGCCGGCACAATTTGACCCGGCTTCGTTTTCGTTGGCAATACTTTGCTTTCAACATCCGTTTTATCGCTTGTCGACTGCTTTTTCACAGGGCGTTTTGTTACCTCTGCAAGAGGCTGAGAAAGGTCAGTCCTTGACGGTAACGATTTACCATGTATTTCTTTTCGTACAGTTGCTTGTTCTGACGATAAAATGTTTCCTGAAACAGGAAGAACCTCCGGTATTGTGACGACATCATCAACATCGCTTGGGATTGATGATAAGTCAGGCTCATACCATTCATCAAGGATTTGGTTGACCCTTACCTTAACTCTATCAAGAAGGGCTGATGATTGGGATTGGTGAGATTCTTCCGTAGAACGATGCTCTGGTGTGATGCCGAGTTCTAAGAGGGCATTCTTCACCCGTTGCATTGTTTTGTCTGGATCACGATAATATTCGCTGCCACGTATGCGGATAAACTGCCAGCCTATTCGCTCAAGAATAGCTTGTCTCTCCATATCCGAACGGATTTGGTATTCACTACTATGCCAAGCCTCTCCGTCACATTCGAGAGCTACTTTTTTCTTGCCGCAACTTACGACCATATCAATTCGATATGCGCCGACTTCATATTGCTGGGTAATACTATACCCTGCGGCAATAAGCGATTTCCCGACGGATTCCTCGAAGGGTGACCCTGCCCGCGCCTCTACGGCGCCGGCCACTTGGACAAAGACACTTGGATTCGCGGCATATTCAAGCAAGTCGCGGCGCATATCTCCACTTTTCAGGTCTTTCCCAAAATCAAGCGAATGGACTACCCATAGTTGTTCCTTTGCACGACTGGCAGCAACATTGTATCTCTGCTTAGTGGACGCATCAATGCCTTGGCCTGTTAAACGCAGAGGACCATCACCCTCGTTACTATCGACAAGGGAAAGTATAATTATGTCCCTCTCGTCGCCTTGAAAATGTGAAGCATTACCACACAATATCAGACGATCCTGAATAACATCCGCAGAAAGTCGGTCCAATATTTTTGTTTGTATGAGTTGAGCTTGGTAATCGCCCAAGAGCGATATAACTCCAAATGTCATACCTGAATACTCGGGCTGCTCAATGCACGCAGAGATAATCGCAACTATAGCTTCTGCCTCTTTGACGTTAACTTTGCGTCGTCCGTCACGCTCTCCGTCGGCTACGCGATAACTAACCACCTGTGGTAAAAGTTTTGCAGTTCCAGAATCCCTAAGCGGTTTAATTTTATAGTCGTAGCTCAATTTGTTACTGTATCCAATGATTTCGGGCAAACAACGAAAGTGCTCGCGGAGCATTAAGGGTTGAAATGTTGTCTGAGCTATGTCATAAAGAGAAGTTTTGGCTTCATAAAGCACCCAGTTTGGAATCACTTCTTTTATGTACATATCTCGTAAAGCGTTAATTCTGTCGACATCAACACCGACAGCGAGAGGGCTGACTTGTTTGTCGTCGCCAACAATGATAATTTTCTTGGCCATATAGAGTATCCCAATGGACGATAGATCGCATTGACTGGCTTCGTCAACGATTATTACGTCAAATTTGTTTACTGCCGGATTAAGGGTGTCCATAGCCTTACTGACAGGCATAATCCAAGCTGGGACAGCTCTTTGGCACATTGCCATTTGTTCCATCGCTTGGCGGCGATAAAGCGGCGCATTTTTGCCTGTTCCTTTACCAATCTTTCTGACAGTCATTTTCCATCCCTGCAAAGCTTGCCGCATACTCAGGTCTGACTCTGTATTCCGCAAAAGGTGGTACCAAGCCTTATACGCAGCTAATTCAGCCGTTGCCTCTCTGAATTTTTTACTCAGTGAAGCATTTTGTTTTTGCAGATCTTCAAAGGGCCGCCCCGTAATCTCGTCAATAATGCCAGCAAACTGTTTCCACTTCCAAGCATCAGCGATGTTGTCGGGACAACTACTTGAACCATGAATACCCTGCCTATTTTCTATCGCTTCAGCCCAGAACGGCGCTATATCGCGTAGTTTGGACAAGATTTCGCGTCGTTGTCTATTGATGACATATTTCGTATAAAGTTCACATAACTGACCGTATTGAGTTTCATAGTTTAAGACATCCAATTGAAAAATTGCTTTTCTCAAATCTCTGCAAACCAATGATGTGTTAAGCATAGCACTTGAAACAGCGGACATAATAGAAGTTTGTTTTGCGTTGCAATCGGAAAGAAGAGTTTCTTTCTTAGCCATTTCTGCGTTGTATTCGGTCCATTCGCAGACGGTTTGAAGCAATCCCGGCAGTTTATGAACGATGTCATAAAATAATTGAGAAAACTGCTCTTGCTCCGTTGCCATTCTGTCCATCGGGAATGCCAAATCGAACGACAACCCGCAATTTTCAATTTCATCCCTGAATTGTGTCAATGTATTTGCGTGCCAATCCAAAAAGGTTTGTATATCCGGAACAAAACGCATTGCGATATTTTCAGGATCACTTCCCAAAGCAGAGAACTCCTGGACGCCATTTTTGCCGAGTAACTCATTCCATAATGGCTCTATTTCCGCCCTCAACCGATTTATCTCTACAAAGGCCGAAAGGGTTTCACAATCGGACACACTATTGATTGGGTTGCCGTTTATTCTAACGCCATTACAAATTGCTTTGATGTTTTTGTTAAAAAACATATAAAATGCTGATGGCTTACCTTTAGAGAAAAGTGTTTTCATTTTGTCAATGCTCGTGTTTATCGTCGAAGCGCTAATCGCAGAATCTATCTCGACATTCTTTCCCATAAGCAAAACAATACTATCATCGGCAAAGCTGGAAGCGTC
>JAISLO010000092.1 GCA_031290815.1 Synergistaceae bacterium
CGCAGACCTTCCGGCCACGGATCAGGACGTCGTTCGGCCACTTTATCGACACGCCGTCCTCCATGCCGCGCAGGGATTTTCTTATAGTCCGGGCGACGGCCAAGGAAGCCGCAAGACCCAACAATTGGGCATATTGCGCCTCCATCTCCGGCCTCAGTATCACGGAGAAGGTCAGGTCCTTGCCCGGTATGGACTGCCATCCGCGGTCGCGCCTTCCTCGGCCTGCGCTTTGAAAGTCGGTCACGTACACGCTCCAGCCCGGCTCGCCGCTTCGGGCGGCGTCCTTGGCGGCCGTCTGGGTTGACGGCATCTCCGGCGCCGAGTGAATGGCGGCCTCGCTCAGAGCGCCGGATAAAAACTTCCTCGTCTCGGACCAATCGACCGGATCGGGTCTTTCTTTAAGCCCGCCCATATCCTGTTCCCCCATAAAACGGCGTTTACGCGACTATGAAGACGCTTCGAACCACTTGCGCCACTCCGCCGGCTTGAAACCAACCAGGACAAATTTACTGTCAACGAGAATGGGACGCTTCACCATGAGCCCGTCCGAAGCCAACAGAGCGATTTGTTTGGACTCGGCCATCTCCGGCAGCTTGGAGGCGAGTTCCATGCTTCTGTATAATCTGCCGCTCGTATTGAAAAATTTCCTCAAAGGGACTCCGCTCAGCGCATACCATTTCTTTAGTTCCTTGGCGTTAGGGTTATTCTCCTTTATGTCTCGGAACTCATATTTTATTTCATGATCGTCGAGCCAGGCCTGCGCCTTCTTACAGGTTGTGCACTTCGGATGGCAGAGAAACAACATATCACAACACCTCACTATAGATTAGTATTGAAGAACATGAACCGCTGCGCCGGTCATCGGTCCGGCATCGATCGCAGCCCCGCCGCCGTTGGGTCTGGAAACCAGTTGTAGCGAACGAGCCTGTAATTTCCCCACCTGGCTGCAGCATCCCCGAAACGCCTCTCGATTATGTGCAGCCCGCAGTAATCGTGCGCGTAGTTGAAGATGCCGCCGATCGGCAGTCCGAACATATCCGACACGATGCTCCACAGGATTCCGGCGTGAGCGACCAGCAGGATGCGTTCGAGGCCTGGCGAATCGTTTATTATCCTGTCGAACGCCTTGACGCCCCTCTCTTGAAGGCGGACGAACGACTCCCCCCCGAGGGGAGCTACGTTCGCGATATCCCTCCCGCGCCTGAGGAACTCGTCCCTGAAACGAATCTCGACATCGTCCACCGGAAGGCCCTCCCAGTAGCCCATGTGTATCTCCCGCAGGCCCTGGTCCTGTTCGACCTCGCAGGCATTCTCCCTCTGGGCCTCCGCCACGATCTCCGCGGTTCGCACAGCCCGCAGGAGGTCGCTGGATACGATACGCTGCATCCCGGTGTTCTCCAGAGCCAGGCCGGCCCGTCTCGCTTGGTCCTCGCCTGCGGCCGAAAGAGGATAGTCGGTCTGTCCGTACACATAATCCCTGTCGTCCGGAAATTCAGGCATGCCGTGCCGCATCATAAAGATCAACATTTTACCACGCTCGCTCCCCGGTCAAGTATTTAACCTGCCAAGTTTACATCAACAAAGCGCCGGTGTGAACATATAAATACTCGCCCGTTATCCGATCACCTCTTTGTATACCCTGCGGAAGTTGAGGCCGATTATCCGGCGTATGCTCTCGTCCTTGTATCCGTTCTTCATGAGAACGGCCACAAGCTCTGGCAGCGCTTCGTGCCCGCAGAGCGAATCGTAACTCTCTATGCTGGGCGGCGTGACATGATAGCTGGCGAGCCTGTCGCAGAAGTCCAGGCCCAGCCCGACGTGCTCGTCGCCGACGAGTTTCACGATATGATCGATGTGCCGGCACAGATCCTCAGCGCCGATGTCGTCCCTCTTGTCAGATGAGACGAACGCGCTGCACGCGTTCATGCCGATGACGCCGCCGCGGCTTGCCACGAGCTTTGTCTGCTCGTCGGTCAGATTCCTCATGGACGGCACTAACGAACGGCAGTTGGAGTGCGACGCGATGAACGGTTTTTTCGTGAACCTTGCGACGTCCTCCACTCCCTCGTCGTTCAGGTGGCTGATGTCTATGAGCATACCCAACGCCTCTGCCTCCTCTGCGACCTCGACGCCGAACGCCGTCAGCCCCCCCTTCCTGCCCTCCTTCAACGGGTTGAAGGAACAGCCGTCCGCCGCATAATTGCGCCTGCTCCAAGCGAGCCCCACGGCTCTCACCCCAAGCCTGTGAAATATCTTGAGAAGCAACGGATCGCTGCCAAGCGGCTCGACTCCCTCGAAGGATATCAGGACGCCGGTTTTTCCCGCCAGGTTCGCGTCTTCTACCTCCCCCACGGTCGTGCAGAGGGAGAACAACTCCGGCGATTCATCATGCTCCCCATAGAGGGACGAGATCTGGTCCAGGGCCTTGCGAAGGGCCATCTCCGGCAGATTGAAGGAGTGTATGAAGAGCGACGAGACGACGCAGTTCCACCCGCCGGCCCGAATCGGCCCGTCGTGGAGCTCCTCGTAGACGCGCCTCTTCCCCTGCTCTCTCCTGTCGTTCAGGTCCAGCGCCAGGTCGAAGTGAGCGTCCATGGCGAACGATTCCGCTATGAGTTCACGGGCGGATCTGAGGAGTCCGTCGTCCATGGCTACTTCGCCTTGCCCTGGTTTGCAACCGCCGCCTCGGCCGCCGCGATTGCCTCCCGGTCCCCTATGTAAGCGTGGGATATCGGTTTTATATCGTCGTCGAGTTCGTAGACAAGGGGAATCCCTGTCGGTATGTTCAGCTCCAGGATATCCTTATTGGAGACGTTGTCCAGATGTTTGACCAGCGCGCGGAGGCTGTTCCCGTGAGCCGCGATTATCAGTTTTCGCCCGGCCCTTATCTCCGGGACTATGACGTCGTTCCAATACGGAACGACCCTCGCGACAGTGTCCTCCAGGCACTCTCCGGCTGGTATCTCGCTCACTGCGAGACCGGCGTACCTCGGGTCTTTGGCCGGATAGCGATCATCGCCGCGTTCGAGGAGCGGAGGACGGACATCGTAGCTGCGCCGCCATATCTTGACCTGGTCATCCCCATATTTCGCGGCGGTCTCTGACTTGTTCAGCCCCTGCAACGCGCCGTAGTGACGCTCGTTGAGCCGCCATGAGAAGGTGGTCGGTATCCACATCCGATCCATCTCCTCCAGGGTGAGCCAAAGCGTCTTGATCGCCCGTTTCAGAACGGACGTGAACGCCATGTCGAACGAAAAACCCTCCTTCAAGAGCGCGGCCCCGGCCGCCCTCGCCTCCGATACGCCCTTCTCCGACAGAGGCACATCCGTCCAGCCGGTAAAACGATTCTCCTTGTTCCACGCGCTTTCGCCGTGGCGCAGCAGTACAACTTTATACATGTGACGATCTCCCTCCCGTAAGTGATCCGATATGGTCCGCTCCAAAGAACCGCGCCGCCATGGCGCGATCTGAGACAAAGTATATCCCCTGAGGTTTTTTTTTCAACCATTTCATCACTTTGCTAAGATTACAGAGGGCGATGTCAAAGCGTGGGCTCGGTCATTTACGTTTTTTTAGGCGGCAGTTATAATAGCGTCACGAGTGACACAGGGAGGTGCTCATGATGAAAACACGGGCTTGCGAAATAATCGATAAGCTGAACGATATGGCCGAGTTGAAAGACGATCTTTCCGAGTCCAAGCGAGGACAATTGGACTTGTTCGGAATACGCGACATGCGTTTTCTCGACATCCCGCACGATAAACTCATCTCGCTCGCGGAGGAGATAGGTTACCCCAGTCATGACATCGCCGTCGAGCTCTGGAAGAGCAATCAGTACGAGGCAAAGATACTGTCGTGCATGCTGAGCGATCCGAACGAGATAACGGAAAAACAGGCGGACGACCTTGCGGAGGGGCTGAGTTCGTGGATGCTCAGGGAGTACTTTTGCGGAAAAATACTGTGGAAGCTTCCGTTCGCCCTGAAGAAGGCGGCCGAATGGGCGGACTCCGAGACGGAGGCGGTGCTGTGCGCCGGGTTCAACCTCATGGCGTCGATCGCCAGTCACACGTCGGAGATGATAGCAAAATGCGAACCGGGTTTTTTCGACAACGCGCTCTTTCTCGCCAGGAAACACGCGGCAGACATCAGGCCCGCAGTGATGAAGTCCATCAGCTCGGCGCTGGCCATGATCGGCAGGATCAACAGAAGCTGGCACGAAGCGGCAATCGAAACCGCTGACGAGATAGCCATGCAGCGGTCGACATCCGCCCGCTGGGTTGCGTCTCAGGCGCTGGGCGAACTGATGAGCACCAGGGTGTCGAGCTTGTTCGGGGAGGGATAGATATAAACAATCCTACATCGCGACTCGGCCGCCGCGGATCGCGTTCGGCGATTGCAGCGGCGTTTTTGTTGATTGCGCTGTTCTCCTCGGCTGGAGATTGCGGCGCTTCGACGCTGACTCCAGCGGACGCCGGGAACATCAGGCTCGTCTCCGTCGACTGCCTCGTAAAGGACGGGACCGTCTCGACAGGCTACAGCGCGATAGTCCGGGGCTACGCGGACGACGCCATAAGCCCAGACGTCTGGCTCC
The DNA here is from genome assembly GCA_031290815.1 of Synergistaceae bacterium. Taxonomy (GTDB): domain Bacteria; phylum Synergistota; class Synergistia; order Synergistales; family Synergistaceae; genus JAIRWR01. The sequence continues at coordinate 4,592 of JAISLO010000092.1, forward strand.
CATCAGAGCTTCTCGAAAGGTTGAATTTTCAGATAAAGCTCGACACGGAGAAAAATTCATTCATCCTGCGCGTACAGCGTCCTTCGGAGGCATTGGAGATCCCAATGCTGGAGTCGCTTGCGCCCAGCGCCCTCGACCTTGAGTTCCAGGCGCTGAGCGCGGACAACGCGCAATACTTCAACGCCAGCGGCTTAGAGCGGTACACCGGGCTGTCTTGTCTGCTCCCAGGGATGCCCGGAAACAAAGGAGACAGCGTTCTTGTCGGAGGAACGCCCAAGAAAGAAGCCCGCGGGGCGGAGGGCAGATCGCCCGACGTTCCCGGTACACCGGAGACCCCATTCAACCTCGTGTGGGATCACATCGCAGGCATCAATCCGGACATTTCATCGGCGGATTCGCTCCCCCCAGTGGAGGTGCTGTCCCCAACGTGGTTCGCCCTCTCCTCGGAGAACGGGGATGTGGTCAACAAGGGCAGCGTCGCTTACACGGCATCCGCGCACAAGAATGGGTATAGGGTGTGGGCCCTGGTCTCGAACGGATTTAAAAAGGACCGCACCAAGAAATTTCTGGCGTCGAAACGCGCGCAAGACGTTTTCATAGCCAGAATGCTTGCCTACGCCGCGATATACGGCTTAGACGGGATCAACATCGACTTCGAGAGCGTGGCGAACG
>JAISLO010000093.1 GCA_031290815.1 Synergistaceae bacterium
CACTGACCGGAGCGAAATATTTTCTCGAGCCCAAAACGAGCAATGACAACGGTAAGGTTAGGACCAAGGATATTCCGGCGTACGTGTTTCCCGAACTGCTGTACTGTCCGAAGTGCAGACGAATTGTCACGGCGAGGGAGGCGGCAAACGCCAATCCCGTCAAGCATGATAAATGTTGTCTCAATGATGAAAAAACGGGAAACCGATGCAACGGGACGCTTGTCGCGTCTCGATTCATCGTCATCTGCGAAAACGGTCACATGGAGGACTTTCCGTACTCCTGGTGGATTCATGGAAACAAATGTTGTACATCGGATAAACCACCGCGCATCTCGATGTATAACATCGAAAATCGCAGCGATATTGACAGCCTGTTCGTCAAATGTGAAAACTGCGGAAGAACTCGCGGAATGGCCGGAGCGTTTGCCCCGGCCGCGTTCGGGGGTGAAAACGGATATCCTTGCGGGGGAAATCACCCTCATTTGAAAGACAAACACCTCCGCGACGAGGGCGAGTGCGGCCATCCGCTAAAAACGAGATTGCGCTCCTCCTCCGGCGTTTATTTTCCGGTGACGATGGGGGCGCTGTCCATCCCTCCGTGGAGCCGCGAAGCTGTGAAAATCATCGAGAAACACTTTGCCGCGCTTTTGTATATGGACGACGACGGGCGTCGCGGCTATCTTCGAGAGCTAACCACTTCGAGAGTTTCCCTCGAACGGCTGCTCGACGCATACGAACGCGTGAAGACGCGAAAGGAGTCGGCTCCGCCGCGCTGCGAATCAGAGATATATCGAGATGAATACGATATTCTTTCTCAAGGAGATGTCGGAAATGAGGAAGGAGATTATTCAGCGTTCTCCGCTGAAATTCCTCGCCGATTTGAAGATTTCTTCGAACGAGTCACGGTCGTCGATAAACTGACGGTGATCGAAGCTCTTATGGGATTTACCCGCCTCAAACCTTGGGGAGGCGGCAATGATAAGAATAACCCTGATGCTGGACGTATCGTGCCTCTATCGTCGTCTCCGAAAGACTGGCTGCCAGCGGCACAGCTCAGGGGCGAGGGAATTTTCATTCGTTTCCGGGGGGATGCTCTCAGCTCGTGGAAACGGGCGATAGGGAACCGTTACGAGAAGATGTCGGAACAACTCTCTAATTCGTGCCTTCGTTCCCGCGAGGATCGGTTCTCCGAGGAGTATGTATTGCTTCATACTTTTGCGCATCTGCTCATTCGGCAGTTGTCAAACGAATGCGGATACAGCGCCGCGTCGCTCAGAGAAAAGATATACAGCGCTTTCTCGAATCCCAAAGACGACAGCGAGAAAATGCGCGGCATATTGATATATCTCGCGTCGTCGGACTGTGACGGCAGCTTGGGCGGTTTGATAAGCATTGCGCGAAACCCCGAGAGATTCGGCTCGATATTGGAAAATATGCTCCGGAAAGCTCAATGGTGCAGCGCTGACCCGCTTTGCATAACATCGATGGGACAAGGATTTGACTCCCTCAACTATTCGGCATGTCACGACTGCGTTCTGTTGCCGGAAACATCATGTGAATTTCACAATGTTCTCCTCGACCGGGCGTCGGTAGCCGGCACGCCGGAACAACCACGGCTTGGACTTATGGGTGAGTTGTCTGGAACTTTATAATGACGAACCTCGGCCTGTTTCGCGCCCGATCACAGGATCCCGCGATCTCACAATCAAGATGCGAGTATAAGACGGCGCCGCTCAACCCTCCGGTGAAAAACGGGTTATAATACTGTACGAAATTCGTCTGGAGGTATCGATCGTCTATGAGAAACCCTTATTCAGCGCAAGCGACCATGAATCTGCCGATGCTGCTCAAATGGATAAAATCCATGCCTGGGGAGATAACCGAACACAAGGTCATCCCGGCCGCGGATGCCGTGACGGCGGACTGGCCCAACATAGACTCGGGGCTGATCGCTGCGATGCAAAGGCGGGGGATAACCAGGCCGTACACGCACCAGGCCCGGGCCGTGTCCCTCGCGTCGAGCGGGCGCAGCTGCGCCGTCGTCACCCCTACGGCGTCGGGAAAGACGCTCTGCTACAACATACCGGTGCTCGACGGCATAATCCGTGATTCGACGACTCGCGCCATGTACCTCTTCCCGACGAAGGCGCTGGCCCAGGATCAGCTCTCAGAGCTGTACGCGCTCATAGAGGACATGCGCCTCGACGTCCGCACGTTCACGTATGACGGCGACACCCCGGCCGATGCCCGGATGAAGGTCCGCAACGCCGGACACATAGTGATAACCAACCCGGACATGCTCCACACCGGGATACTGCCCCACCATACGAAGTGGAGAAACCTCTTCGAAAACCTGAAGTTCATCGTGATAGACGAGCTGCACACCTACCGGGGCATATTCGGCTCGCACTTCGCCCTCATACTCCGCAGGCTGGCGCGGGTCTGCGAGTTCTACGGGTCGGACCCGACGTTTATATGCTGCTCGGCGACCATCGCAAACCCGAGGGAACTGGCCGAACAGCTCGTCGGAGAACCGGTCGAGCTCATCGACGAGAACGGCGCGCCGTCATGCGAGCGGCACGTCATCCTATACAATCCGCCGGTTGTGAACGCCACGCTCGGCATAAGAAGATCGTCGCTGCTGGAGTCGGCCCGCATAGCCATGAAGGCCGTGTCCAACGGCGTGCGGACCATCGTCTTCTCCAGATCGCGGATCAACGTGGAGCTCTTGCTGAAATACCTCCAGGATGAGGCCGTTCGCAGCGGAATCAACCCCGGGAGGATCTCGGGCTACAGGGGCGGATATCTTCCAAACGAACGAAGGGCCATAGAGAAAGGACTCAGGGATGGCGATATCCACTGCGTGGTCAGCACGAACGCCCTCGAACTGGGCGTCGATATCGGGTCGCTCGAACTCGCCGTCCTTCATGGCTACCCCGGAAGCGTGGCCTCGGCCTGGCAGCAGATGGGGCGCGCGGGGCGCAGGGCGTCGGACGGGCGGATGGCGGCGGCGGTGATGGTCGCGTCTTCACATTCGCTGGACCAGTTCCTCTGCGTGAACCCCGGCTACTTCTTCGGCGCGTCCCCAGAGAGGGCCCGCATAAACCCGACAAACCCCTACATTCAAATAGGCCACATAAAGTGCTCTGCCTTCGAGCTTCCGTTCCGGTCGGGTGAGAAGTTCGGGGAGTGCGACGTGGAGGACGCGCTCGATTTTCTCTCCAGGCACGACGTGATTCACAGACACGGCGATACATATCACTGGCAGGCCGATTCGTACCCAGCGGCGTCGCTCTCTCTCCGCAGCGCAACCAGCGAGAACTTCGTCATCCACGACATAACCGACGCGTCGAAACCCAAGGTAATAGGGCAGATGGACAGGAGAACTGCCCCAACCCTGATCTTTCCGCAGGCCATATACTTCCACCTCGGCGAACCGTACCAGGTGATGGAGCTGGATCACGAGGAGATGCGATGCTATGTGAAGCGAGTGGAAGTCGACTACTACACGGACGGTGACTCGGCCTCCCGAATAGAGGTGCTCGATGAGATGGAGACGAACGGAAATATCGGCTGGGGCGAGGTCCTTCTCGCCGTCCACCCGACCGTTTATAAAAAGATAAAACTGCTGACGCATGAAAACGTCGGCTATGGCCACATTCACCTGCCGGAGGAGCAGATGCACACCACGTCGTTCTGGATATGCCTTCCGGAGTCCACGGACCCGCCGGGGGAAAGGCGCGAGACCATATCGGGCCTCGCGAATCTCGTGCGCTCTATCGCGCCGCTCTACCTGATGTGCGACCGCGGGGACATAATCGTAAAGGGACACGAGCGCGACCCTCACTTTCGGGCTCCGACGCTCTTCGTCGCCGACAACGTTCCGGGCGGCATCGGACTGTCGGAGACCCTGTTCGACCTTGGGCTGGATCTCTTTGCCGCGTGCCTCGACGCGGTCTCGAACTGCGGCTGCCGCGCCGGCTGTCCGGCGTGCATAGGTGCCACGGTCTCGGATATTGGTGAAAAAAAGGCCGTCGCGGCGCTTCTTCGCCTGGTTTTGTCCTCCAGGAGGGCTGCCTGATATGTTCAGCAGGCTCGACGTATCGCTCGGCCGGGCGATCTTCTGGTTCACGGCGACGGCAAGTTACTGGATGATAATCTTCCTGACGTGGATGGACACCCGTTTCAAGGTTTTCATGTGGTCACATGTCATAACCGAATGGGCGGACAGGAAGAATATATCCGACATCCTGGCCGACCGAGCTGCGCTGGAGGGATCGGTGTGGGTCGAGATCTCCAAGAGCGGGACCATGCCGGGCGGTTCCATCTCGATCCCGATAGTCATGGCCATATTTCTCTTTCTCGCGCCGTTCACCGTCAGGAACGACTACAGAAAGCCCGTTCGAGGATATGTGACGGTTCCGCTGGTCGTCCTCATGTGCTATGTATCGGTCTCGCTCCTGAACGCGGTGACGGCGGCCGGCATCGGGCTCGGCCTGCATCTGTACGACCAGTCCATCCCCGGGCCGGATTTCTTCATGTTCATGATCCATCCCCTCTACCTGGCGTACCCGCTGTTCGAGGACATTCCCGGACTGCTCTCGCAGTGTCTGTACATTGCGTTCATATATTCCGTCATATCGACGCCGGGCAGGCACATACTGCAACATGAGAGAGGCGCGAGACAGCCGGGCGTCGAAGCGCGCGCCGGCGCGGACATGCCAGCGGAGGCCTATGACGCGGAGGAAGAGGATGAGGACAAGAGGGCTTGCGTGATGGAGACCGACAGGCTTTGCAGGATACTCCACGCGAATTTCGGCCACCCAGCCTTCATCCACACCGTCAGAAACGAGATCCTGGACTATATAAGCAGGCCGTCCAGGGTGAGCCGCGATGTAGAGGTCGGCATCCCCCACTACAGGATAGTGCTATCTGAGGCGAGAAACAGCGTGAGAAAATCGTTCGAGGAGAACGGAAACGCTCATGGGGAGAAGGATATCATACTGTTCCTGACCGACGAGATGGAGCGGATGGGATACATTACGGAGGAGGATTCGGAGTCCATGAGGGAGTGGATTGCCGAAAAAACGTACGAGCGTCCTCCCTCGCAAGCTCCAGCAGATCAGAGTCTTGGGGAAGGCCGGCGAAACGAAGATCGATGACGCCGTGCTGTCTGGTCCCCGCGATATCGCCGGCGCCTCTCAGCCTGAGATCCTCCTCCGCGATGAGGTATCCGTCGTCGCTCTCCGTCATTATCGCCAACTTTCGGCTGTTCTTGATGTTCGCCCCCGAGTCGAGCAGGATGCACACCCCTTGGCGGTTCCCCCTGCCGACCCGGCCGCGAAGCTGGTGCAGCTGAGAGAGGCCGAACGACGACGCTCCCTCGACGACCATGACGCCGGCGTCGGGGATGTCGATCCCCACCTCTATGACGGTGGTCGATACGATTATCCTCGACTCGCCCTCGGAGAAACGCCTCATGATCTCTGACTTCTCCTCGGGCGTCATGCTCCCGTACAGCCTTTCGACCTTGACTCCGCGAATGTTCTTTTCAATGTCCGCAGCCCTGGATATCACGGAGGACTCGCTCGCGGACTCATCCTCGTCCCCTATCGACGGGCACACCCAGAAACACCCGTCTCCAGACTCGGCCCTTCTCGATATGAAGCCGTACAGCCCGCCGATGTGATTACTGCTCAAGACCCTTGTGATGACCGGCTTCCGGCTCGATGGCCGGCCTCTTATCATCGACGTCTCGATGTCGCCGTAGACGGCCATGCATAGAGTGCGTGGTATCGGGGTAGCGCTCATCATCAGCGCGTGTACGCCCAGGTTCCTCCCGGCGATCAGATCCCTCTGCCTCACGCCGAATCTGTGCTGTTCGTCGATCACAGCCAGGCCAAGGGACCGGAAGACGACGTCCTCCTCGATGATCGCGTGAGTCCCCACCAGTACGTCTATCTCTCCGGATGCCAACCCTGCCAGGACGGCTTCCCTCCCCTTGGCGCCTGTCCCGCCGGTCAGCTCCGCGCACCTGATCCCCAACGGTTCGAGATACCTCGACGCTTCGGAGAAGAACTGAGCTGAGAGTATCGTCGTCGGCACGAGTATCGCGGTCTGCAATCCCGCGCCCGCGCACATGGCGGCGGCAGCGAGAGCAACTACCGTCTTCCCCGAACCGACGTCCCCCTGCAGCAGCCTGTGCATCGGCCTGACGCCGGAGATGTCGGAGACGATCTCGTCTATTACGGCGAGCTGCGACTCCGTCAGGATAAACGGCAGGGAGGAGACGAAGCGTCGGACATTTCCCGCGCCCTCGGTCAGCGGTTTTGCTGTCGCCCTCTCCCTGGCGGCGCGCGCCTCGAATATTTTGACCTGGCTGACGAAGAACTCGCCGTAGGCAAGCCTTCTCATCGAGCGCGTGATGTCGCCGGGATTCTCCGGGGCGTGAACGCCGCGGAACGCATCCACTAGGCTAGGAAGGGATCTTTTCGCGAGCAAGGTATCGGGTATCGGGTCCTCTAAGGATAGTCCGGGGGATGCAACGCACAAATGTATGAGGTTCGCGAGCCATTTCCTCGGCAGGCCCTTGACCGTTGAATAGACGGGCAGTATTCTGTTGAAATCTTTGGGAATTGCGGCGGCACTTCCGGTCAGCACAGCGTAGTCGGGGTTCTGAAAGACGAGAGAACCGTCCTTGATATCCGGTCTTCCGTAGAGGATGATATCGAACCTCTCCCCAAGGCCCACGAAACTCCTGAAAGCTCCGAAGATGACGACATCGACCCTATCCCTGCCGTCCGAGACATCGAACATTGCCACGCAAACATTGCGGCGCATCGTTTTGCGAACCAGGAGCGACTCGATCTTTCCCCTGACCACCGCATATTCGCCGGGGACCAGTTCGCGAATGGAGGTCGGCCTCCTGCGGTCCTCGTAACGCATCGGCAGGTAGCACAGCGCGTCGTACACGGTAAGCAATCCAAGAGCGGCGAGCGCTTCCTCCCTGCGGGGACCGACTCCGGCGAGCTCATTCAGAGGGTCGAGCGGCCTCAGGATTCCGTTTTTGTTTTTGCGCTGGAATCCGTTCAGTTTATCTCCGCGTTGACGTTGAGCAGACTCGGGTCGATGCCCAGCATCGCCAGAGTCTCCGAAACCTCCTGCCTCTTCGCCTCGGAATCGGAGATCGTAGGAATATGGTGCGCCGTTGATTGTGACTGAGACTGCGGCTGAGGCTGCGTCTGTGACAGCGGCACGCCGGAGTCATGCCTGCTCATTATATTGTAAGCGCTCGCCGGAACCTGGATTCTGCCAGTGGACTCGGCTCGTTCCAGGACGCTCGCGATCTCGTTGATAAACGACCTGATGTTGGCAAAGCCGGCGCTCCTCAGAGTCTGAAGGTTCTGGAGCTCATGCCCGTAATGGGCTATCGCGGACTCGGCGTCCTGGATCATCCTCTCCGCCTTGACCCTGGACTCGGCTATTATATTCTCCGCCGCGACATTCGCCTGGTTTATCCTGTCCTCTGCAGCCCTCGCGGCGGCGGCGAGCTTGTCCTCACACGCCAGAGCGGCTGAGTTGATCGTCTCCTCCGCGACTCTGGTGGCGTTACGCAGCTTCTCCTCGGACGTGCGCTGCGCCATCAGAAGAGCCTCGTGAAGCGAGCCCTTTATGTTGTCGTAGTCGCCAAGCCTCTCCGCCTGTTCCTCCATGATGCGCTCATAGTCCTTGGTCCGCTGAACATATACCTGAATACATTCAGCAACCTTGTCGAGAAACTCGTCGACCTCGGCAGGATCGTAACCCCTCATTGTTTTCTTAAACGCCTGGTTTACAACATCCAACGAACTTAAAAGGTCGCTCATTGTCCTCACTCCCCCGTTCATTATCCTTTATATGCCAATCATGCGCAATACAGTAATTATACAAGGTTCAAAAATGTCTCGCGCCAAAAATTCCTGTTCCGATTCTCACCATCGTGCTGCCTTCCTCGATTGCGGCCTCGAAATCACCGCTCATCCCCATCGACAGATGCGGAACATCTATTCCGCATCGATCCCTGACCGAGGCGGCAAGCCTCCCGAGAAGACCGAACGATGCCTTAGTCTCGCTCTCCCCACCGCCCAGCGGACCTATCGTCATGAGCCCCTCCACGCTGAGGAGGGGGCATTCCGAGACGATTTTCTGCGCGAGATTTACGCATTCGCCGGGCTCGACTCCGCCCTTCGACAGTTCATTTGACGTGTTCACCTCGATCATAACGGGATAGCGGCCGCGGGTTTCCTCTCCCGATTCGATGCGCTCTCTCATCACGCGATCGACCGACGCGGCCAGTTCATATCCGTCGATGCTCTGGATACAACTGAAAAGGCCCACAGCCTTGCGAACCTTGTTTCTCTGCAGACGCCCGATCATGTGCCAAACGGCCGGACCTCCGTTCCATCCGGCGGCCTTCTCCGCGCGTTCCTGCACCCTGTTCTCTCCAAAGAGCGTTATACCACATTCGAGGGCATAATACATCAGTTCGAGCGGCTGAAACTTCGACACGCCTATAATCGTTATGCCGCCGGCGTCCCTGCCGGCCCTGCCGGCCGCGGAACTCACCCGCTCCCTGATCTCGCGGACATTGTTCCGTATCGAACCGCGCGCGTCCTCTACCACAGCTTGACCCTGCCCTCTCTCGCCGTGTCGCCATCCACGACCACAGCGTCGCCCAGCTTCAGGCCGTCCGTCACGAGGTACTTTCCCCCGTCGATCACCCGTCCCTTTATCTCCGAGAAGTGGGATGACGAACCCCTCAGCACGAACGCGCCCTTCAGTCCGTTTATATTGGTCACGGCAGTCTCCGGAATGGAGACTCCCGACATGGTCCCCAATCCTATTATGAGCTTGTAATTCCGGGACAATATCAAGTCCGGCGGGAACCAGGGCATGCTCATGTGTATCTTCACCCTGTGCCCCACGTCTATATATGCAAGGACCTCGGCCCCAGACGGCGTGTCGAGATGATCCATCTTAACCATCACCCTGTTTGACTCTATATGTTCCCTGAGGTTTCCCACAATATCCGCATAACCGATGAAGCGAAGATTCTGGGGCTGCGGCACGATCTTGCCGATCGGGGCATCCTTCTTCACCTTCGCGCCGTCGGCGAGCGCTTTGATCCTCGGAGACTCGGGAAGCTCCCCCTCTCCAAGCCAGAGGGAGGAGTATCTCCAGCTGTCCTCCAGACCGTCCACTCCGGCGACGAAATAGCCCTCGTTCACAGCCCTCACGTTGTATTCCTTCGACCCGGATGAGACACGCGCCACAACCGCCCCCTTCTCGATCCGAACAGGGCCCGATCCCCTGGGGAAGCGAGCGGTTCCGGACACAGGCGACGTGAGGACGATCTCGTCCCAGTGGAACACCCCGTCAACCTCTGCGACATCCTCCCGCACTATCGGTACGGCCCACGTTATCTCCGGGTGAAGGCTGTCATAGTGCCTGAAGTAAGATCTGAAAGCATAGATCCAGCCGCACACCATGAGGCCCACGCAGATAAAATAGAAAACCTTGTATGCCGCGCTCTTCACTCCGTCATCTTGTTTTGGCTGTTTCTGCGGTTTCAATATCCCATCATCTCACAGATTTCGACTCAGTAACACTTGGAATAATCGCACGACACGCATCTCAGACACCCCTCGGCGTGTACCGTCGGAGCGCCGCAAGCCGGGCACATGTCGTCCTTCGATATCTCCACGGTCTCTCCGAGCGCGCGCTCCAACCCCTTCGCTATCGCGTCCGGAAGGCTAAGTATAACACCGTCGTTCTCGAAGACGGGCTGACTGCCGCCTATTCCCTTGAGCTGTTCTATTATCTCCTTGACCGGCACACCACTCCGCAGCAGCAGGGATATCAGCCTTCCAAGGGCCTCCGTGTGGGCCTGCGTGTCCTTGCCGGACTTTCCCAGTGTTGCGAAGAGCTCGAACGGCTGACCTCCGAAAGGAGAGAGGGTGAGGTCGAGGTTGCCGAAATTCGTGCGGATCTTCACCGTGCTGCCCTGAAGGTTTGGCGGCCTCTTGCGCGGCTTGACCTTGCCCGTCCCTGAAGCCTTGGCGCTTTGTTCCTTTTCGACGCCGTGATACAAAACCTGCATGTCCCTGCACCGATCGCGGTAGATCGTTATGCCCTTGCAGCCGAGGCTGTATGACAGGAGGTACGCCTGCCTAACGTCCTCGACAGTGGCCGAGTTCGTCATGTTTATCGTCTTGCTGACGGCGTTGTCCGTATACTTCTGAAACGCCGCCTGCATCTCGACGTGCTCTTGAAACGGAACGTCATGCGCGGTTACGAATATATCCTTGATACGCCTCGACACGTCGACTTCGGACATGGTC